>NZ_JAAPBF010000187.1 GCF_022695985.1 Streptomyces sp. NP-1717
GTACCGCTTACCCGTCACGCGGTCCCGGTATACGGACGCCGGGCTCACCCGAGGTGAAGGGGTGCCCACCGTCCGGCTCGGGCCGCCCTTTGGTGGGAAGTCACAGTCCACTCGACAGCCGCCCCGCCACGCGGAACGATCTTCATCGTGGCCGCACGACCCTCACCTGAGCGAATTCCGTGACGAGCGTCACGCCCATCGGCCGCATGGGGCACCCCACTTGTCGGAAGTCCACCATCAGCCTGACCGCCGTCTTGTGCCCGGTCACCCGTGTCCGGGCACATATGTGTGGGCTACCGTCACCCTGTTCCCCCGCCCACACGTCTGCCCTCACCCCGCGGAGTCCCGATGAGCACTGCTGCCGCCACCACCCGTACCGGAGCGGTCCTCGCCGATCTGCTCCCCGCCGCCCGGCACCGGTACGCCGTCGACACCGCGCTCGTACTCGGCGGCGCGGCACTCACCGGCATCGCCGCGCAGATCGCCGTCCCGGTCCCCGGCTCCCCGGTCCCGGTCACCGGCCAGACCTTCGCCGCGCTCCTCGTCGGCACCGCGCTCGGCGCCCGCCGCGGTTTCCTCGCGCTCGCCGTCTACGCCCTCGTCGGCATGGCCGGCATGCCGTGGTTCTCCGAGGGCACCTCGGGCCCCGGCGGCGCCTCCTTCGGCTACGTGCTCGGAATGCTGCTCGCCGCCACGGTCGTTGGCTCGCTCGCCCGGCGCGGCGGCGACCGCTCCGTCCCCCGTAGCGCCGGGACGATGATCGTCGGCTCCCTCATCATCTACGCGGTCGGCGTGCCCTATCTCGCGGTCGCCGCCGACCTGTCGCTGAGTGCGGCGCTGGCCGCCGGACTCACCCCGTTCCTGATCGGCGACGCCCTCAAGGCCGCGCTGGCGATGGGCCTGCTGCCGGTCTCCTGGAAGCTCGTCGGCCGCCAGGACTGACGCCGGATCCGTTCCGGCCGGCGGGGCGGACGTCCCGGTGCCGGGGCGGTTCCGCCGGTCGCCCGCCCCGCGCCCCGTCACCGGTGAACGCGATCCGGACCGGCGAGGCGTACCGCCCCCGGGGCGCTCCGCACCGCCCCCGACGTGCCACACTTCGCCCATGCGCGTGTATCTCGGCTCCGACCATGCAGGCTTCGAACTCAAGAACCACCTCGTCGAGTGGCTCACGGCCCACGGCCACGAGCCTGTCGACTGCGGCCCGCACATCTACGACGCCCAGGACGACTATCCGCCGTTCTGCCTCCGCGCCGCGGAGCGGACCGCGGCCGACCCGGACTCCCTCGGCATCGTCATCGGCGGCTCCGGCAACGGTGAGCAGATGGCCGCGAACAAGGTGAAGGGCGTGCGCGCCGCGCTCGTGTGGAATGAGCAGACCGCCGCGCTCAGCCGCGAGCACAACAACGCGAACGTGATCTCCGTCGGCGGCCGGATGCACACCCAGGACGAGTCGACCAGGTTCGTGGAGATCTTCCTCGCCACCGCGTACACGGGGGAGGAGCGCCACGCGCGCCGCATCGAGATGCTCGCGGCGTACGAGAAGACCGGCGAACTGCCGCCGATCCCGGCGCACCACCCGAAGCAGGACTGATCCGAAGCGGGACCGACCCCGGTCCGCGACAGCGAACGGTGCCGCCGGGCACGGGCCCGGCGGCACCGTCATGTCACCCCCCCCACGCACCGAGGAGACCCCGTGCCCGAGGGGCATACGATCCACCGCCTCGCCCAGGACCTGACCGACCGCTTCGCCGCGGACCCGGTGCGCGTCGCCAGCCCCCAGGGCCGGTTCACCGAGAGCGCCGCGCTCCTCGACGGCCGGGCGCTCGACGGCGCGAGCGCCCACGGGAAGCACCTCTTCGCCGGCTTCGGCGACAGCGGCTGGATCCATGTCCACCTCGGCCTGTTCGGGAAGGTCGCCCTCGGCGACACCCCCGCCCCGCCGCCCACCGACACCGTCCGGCTGCGCCTGCTCAGCGACACCTCGTACATGGAACTGCGCGGCCCCACCACCTGCGCGCTGATCACCGAACCGGAGAAGCAGGCGATACACGACCGGCTCGGACCCGATCCACTGCGCCCGGCCGACGCGCCCGGCAACGACCCGGAGCGCGCGTGGGCGCGGATCTCCCGCTCCCGTACCACCGTCGCTGCCCTGCTCATGGACCAGAAGGTCATCGCGGGCGTCGGCAATGTCTACCGGGCCGAAGTCCTCTTCCGGCACGGCATCGACCCCTACCGCGTGGGCCGTGACCTCACCCGCGCCGAGTGGGACGCGATCTGGGCGGACCTCGTCGCGCTGATGCGCGAAGGCGTACGGTACAACCGCATCGACACCGTACGGCCCGAGCATCTGCCCGAGGCGATGGGACGCGCGCCGCGCGTGGACGACCACGGCGGTGAGGTGTACGTCTACCGGCGCGCGACGATGCCGTGCCATCTCTGCGGCACCGAAATCCGCACGGCCCCACTCGCCGCCCGCAACCTCTTCTGGTGCCCGGGCTGCCAGCGGGCCTAGGGCCTGTCTTCAAAGTCCCGCCTGGCCCGCGGCGGCTGGTACGGCACCTCGCCGCGTTGTCGGACGCGGCCGAGTACGGCCCGGTACGAGGCCGGTCCTCTGCCTTGCGATGCACCGCACCAGCCGCCGCGGGCCCCGCCCTGCGGGCGGACGGCGCTACTTCGAAGACAGGCCCCAGGCCGCGTCCGCGAAGCCCCGCCCGGGGACGGCGCTCGGCGCCGTCCCCGTCCCCGGCGCCCTCAGAAGCCGTGCGGCAGCCACGGCGCCACCGGCGAGGCGAAGGCGATCGACGCCTCCGTCAGCGCGCCGGGGCGCAGTTCGCGGACGAGACCCGCCCGCGCCAGCGCGGCCGGCGAGGTGTCGCCCAGATACATCGTGGCCAACTCCCTTACGGAGAGCGACAGATCGGCCGCGTCCGCCGTCCGCTCGCAGGACGCGCCCTTCTTGTCACCGGTCAGCCGCCAACGGCCCTCGTTCCAGGGGCAGAAGGCGTCGTCCACCTCGAACACCACGTCCAGCGGCGCCTGGTAGGACCGCGCTGCCAGCGCCGCGCCCACCTCCACCAGCCGTACGTGGAGCGAGTCCCGCACCCTGATGCCGGCCCGCCGGACGTCGGACACCAGGAACTGGATCGGGTCGTCCACGGGCAGGTTCGACGCGCTCACCGTCGACGTCAGATCGATCCCGGCCAGGAAGCGCCACAGGGTGGCGTAGGTCACGGGGTCCAGCCCCGCCACCTGCTCCACCTCGACCGTGCCCTTCGGGCCCGCCGAGTCCCAGACGGGCTTGATGCGGTAGAGCGCGTACCCCACCGTCCCGGCGTCGTCGCCCTCGCCGCGCCGCGCGAGCACGCACTGGAGCGCGGACGCGCCCTCGCGCGTCTCCGGCGGGTCGATCAGCAGCTTCCGGTCCCAGCCGGGACGGCGCTCCAGCATTCCGGGGCGGCCCGCGACCAGGCGCGCGTACACCGACTCGATCTCCTCGCGTGCCTCGTCGGGCGCGGCGTAACGAAGCCGTGTCCCGCCGTCACCGCCGGCGCCCGGGGCGGCGGGCACCTTCACCGAGACCCGCGAGGTGTCGATCTCGGCGATCAACTGCCGTGTGCCGACGCCGTATCCGAACCTGCCGTAGATCTCCGGCTCCGAGGCGGTCAGCAGCGCGACGGACTGACCCCACGAGCGGACGTCGTCCAACTGCCGCCGCATCATGGCGGTGAGGATCCCGCGCCGCCGGTGCGTCGCCGCGACGCTCACCATCGTGACCCCTGCGGCGGACACGACGCCGCCGCCGGGCACCGACAGCCCGAAGGTGAACGCCCCCGCCGTACCCACGCACTCCTCGCCGTCCCAGACACCGATCGAGCGTTCGTGCTCCGTCACGGAGCGCCACATCTCGCGCTGGTCCGCGGAGCCGGCGAGCGCCCCGCCGAACGCTCTCTCCAATGTCCCGAACCAGCGTTCCCACTCGGAGGCTTCGAGTACTCGCAAGTCTGTGGTCATATGCCATCAGTACCAGGGAGCGGGGGGTCGAGGCGACCCGATATCGAACGCAATGTCACAGGGGTCCCCTGCACGGCGGGCCCGCTGATGGATAGGGTCAAACCACAATGACCGGTGGAGCGAAGGCGGATTCGTACACGGCCCGGATGCGCAAGTCGCTGCACCGGGCCCGCATCGCCGTGCGCAAGTCCGGGGTCGACTACTTCCGGGGCGACGGCTCGGACTGGATCGCCCTCGTCGGGCTGATGCTGACCGTCCCGGGGATCGCCTTCGCCACCATGGCGATCCCCGTCTGGTTCGCGCCCTCCGCGCTCGTCCTGCCCATCGTCGCCGGGGGACTGCTGCTGCGGCCCTCCAGCCTGCTCGGCCTGTACGCCGTCGCCGCGACCGCGTTGATCGTCGAATCGCTCGTCCTCGGCCCGTACGACCAGGGGCCGGCCACCGTGACGCCGGGCACCGTCCTGGTGGTGGCCGCCTGCGGGCTCTTCGGACTGCTCATAGCCCAGTTCCGGGCGCGCGTCGGGGTGCCGTGGCGGCGCGGCGGCACGATGCTCTTCGACCTGCGCGAACGGATCCGGGTCCAGAGCGCCCTGCCGCCCCTGCCGAGGGGCTGGCACCGCGAGATGGCGCTGCGCCCGGCGGGCGGCCAGTCCTTCTCCGGCGACTTCGTCGTCGCCGCCCGCACCAACGGGGGCCGCACGCTCGAAGTCGTCCTCACCGACGTCTCCGGCAAGGGCATGGACGCGGGCTCCCGGGCCCTGCTGCTGTCCGGCGCGTTCGGCGGGCTGCTGGGCTCGCTCCCGCCCCACGCCTTCCTGCCCGCGGCCAACGGCTATCTGCTCCGCCAGGACTGGGACGAGGGCTTCGCGACCTCCATCCACCTCGTCCTGGACCTCGAATCAGGCGAGTACGAACTGCTCTCCGCGGGCCATCTGCCCGCGCTCCAACTCCACGCGGGCAGCGGCCGCTGGGAGGAGATGGCGGGCGAGGGCCCGCTCCTCGGCGTCTACGACCGCGCGGAGTTCGACCCGGTGAAGGGGTCCCTGCTGCCGGGCGACGTGCTGATGCTGTTCACCGACGGTCTCGTCGAGGCGCCGGGCCGCGATCTGAGCGAGGGCATAGACCGCCTCTCGGGCGAGGCGGACCGCTACGTCGCGGCGGGCTTCGAGGGCGCGGCCTGGCATCTGATCGAGGCGGTGGCCAAGGACGTGAACGACGACAGGGCGCTGCTGCTGATCTGCCGCGAGGGCTGAGGGCCGTCCGCGAAGGCCCTCCCGTCGCTCCGGGGACAGCTGGGGGCCGGGCACCTGTCGGCACCGGCCCCCTGTCGCGCGTCAGGCACCCGACGCCTTCGCCAGTGTCCGCTCACCGCCCGGGGTGTCGTCGCCGGACGGGCCGGCACCGTCGCCGCCACCCCCGTCTCCGCCGCCGCGCCCGCCGCCCGGCAGCACCCGTGCCAGCCAGTGCGACTTGGCCGCCGCCAGCGGGCCGAGGACCGCGAGGATCAGGACGTAACCCGCGATGAACGGGGCCAGCCGCGCGTCCAGTGCCGCGCCCGCCGCCATCGTCGCGAGGATCAGGGCGAACTCGCCGCGTGCGACCAGCGTCGTCGCGACGTTCGCCGCGGGACCGGACCCGAAGTGGTAGATACGGGCGGCCACCAGCCCGGCCACGATGTTCATCGTCAGCGTCAGGGCGACGGCGGCCAGGACCGGCCACAGCACCTTCGGCAGGTCGCCCGGGTTGATGGACAGCCCGAAGGCGAAGAAGAAGATGGCGCCGAACGCGTCGCGCAGCGGGTGCACGAGCGTGCGGATCCGGTCGCCGGAGGACGTACTGCCCAGCATCAGACCGACCATGAACGCACCGATCGCGTCCGCGACACCGAACCACTCGGAGACCCCGGCCATGAAGACCGCGGCGCCCAGGAAGGAGATGACGAGGAGTTCGTCGTCCTTCGTGTTGATGAGACGGCTGATGATCTTCTTGCCGAAGCGCGCGGCGAGTGCCAGCAGCAGCAGGAACCCGAACGCCTTCCCGCCGTCGGCGAGCGCCGCCGAGAGGCTGTCGGCGCCGGAGAGGATCGGCTGGAGCGCGGCCAGGTAGAGCGCCAGGAAGATGTCCTCGACGACGATGATCCCGAGGATCGGCTTCGTCTCGGGATTCCCGATGCGGTTCAGGTCGACCAGGATCTTCGTGACGATCGCGGACGAGGAGATACCGAGCACACCGGCGAGGACCAGCGCCTCGGAGGTGCCCCAGCCCAGCGCGAAGCCGAAGCCGAGCCCGGCGCCCACGTTCAGGGCGAGATAGGCGCCGCCGGCGAGGGCCATCTTGCGGCCGCCCGCCTTGAGATCGTCCAGGTGGAATTCGAGACCGAGGTAGAAGAGCAACAGTACGAGGCCGAGGGCCGAGAGCATCTCCAGCTCGTGCGGGTCGGAGACGAGCACGATGCCGGGGGTGTGCGGGCCGAGCAGGATTCCGGCCAGGATGAACAGGGGGATCGTCGGCAGCTCGATCCGGCTGCCGAGACGGGCGAGGAGAGCGGCAGCAAGGAAGGCGCCGCCCATGGCTATGAGCGTGTCTGCGTGTCCGATGGGACCGTTCCTCCATCAAGTCAAAGGCGCGTCAAGGAAGCGTCAGTAATTAGTTTACCAAACCATTTACTCTGCAAGTTTTGACCGACTATGGAGTTCGCCACATGACGTATCTCGGCCTGGCCGAAGTGGAGTTGATCGCCCGTGAGGCGCACGCCGGCCAGACGGACAAGGCCGGCCGGCCGTACGCGGAGCACCTTCGGGCGGTCGCCGACGGGGTCCGGGCGCGGGGCGGTTCGGACGAGCAGATCGCGGCCGCGTGGCTGCACGACTCGGTCGAGGACCACGCGCTGTCCCGCGCGTGGCTCGATGCCGCGGCGCTGCCGCGCTCGGTCAAGGAGATGGTCCTGGCGGTGACGAAGATCAAGGGCGAGGACACCGCCGCGTACACCAGTCGCATCCTCGCCACCCCGGGCGCGCTGCTCGTCAAGGAGTCGGACCTGGCGCACAACGCGGATCCGGGCCGCCTCGCCGTACTGGACGAGGCGACCCGGATCCGGCTCACCGAGAAATACGCGGAGGTACGGCGGCTACTTGGCCTGCCCCGCCCGTGACGGCGCGTCCGGCGCGGAATCCCGCGCCGCATCCCGCCGGAACGCCCACGTCATCTCGGGCTCCGTCGCGAAGCGGAAGAGCCTGCGGACCGGCGGCGTGCACAGCAGCGTCATCGCGACCCCCGCGAGCAGGGTGAGGAAGACGCGTCCGGCCGGCTCGGTCAGCCAGACGTTCGTGTCGAAGATCCCGCTGTACACCGCGCCCTTGACCAGGAAGCCGTGCAGCAGATAGCCGCAGATCGTGCCGGCGCCGAGCACCGTGAACCACATCCTGCGGCGCGGCACCCAGGCCAGGAACGCGGCCGTCAGCACCACCGAGCAGCCGAACAGCGCGAAGGTCATGACGACGCCGATCCACCACGGCGCGCCCTGATCCTGTGCCGCGCTGTTGTGGTAGAACCACGCGTTCTCCATCCGGACGGCCGCCCAGTACGCGAAGACGAGCGCACCGGCGAAGACCGGCACGGCCAGCAGCCTGACCTCACGCCGGCGGACCAGCTGGAAGTGCTCGGGCTTGAGGATGAGGCCCAGGACGAAGAGCGGCAGGAACTGCAGTACGCGCTGGAGGTTGAGGTCCTCGCCGATGTTCGGCGTGAAGGAGGCGAGCGCGGCGATACCGAGGGCGACCGGCAGGGGGTGGCGCAGCGAGAGCCAGATCGGGGTGGTCAGCCGCCAGACGAACAACGCGGCCAGGAACCAGGTGAGATACCAGGGGTCGAGCAGGGAGATCGGGTGGCCGGGGTCGTTCGTGACCCGCTTGAACAGCGAGTACGCCACCTCGAAGACGATGTACGGGACGGCGATCCCGGTCAGCAGACGTCTGATCTGGTGCGGGCGGCCGGTGTAACTCCGGGAGAAGTAGCCGGAGATGATGATGAAGGCCGGCATGTGGAACGAGTAGACGACCATGTAGAGCGCCTTCGTCGCCCGGCTGCCCTCCATCACCGGCTCCCAGGCGTGGCCGATGGCCACGAGCACGATGGCCAGGTACTTCGCGTTGTCGAAGAACGCGTCTCGCTTCGTGGACGTCTTGGCCGTGGGGGGTGTCGACTTCGCGGAATCCTGAGGGGTCCGTACAGGGGTTTCGGCCACAGTGGCCGATGCGGTCTGCGCTGTTGGGGGGACGGGATCCAACTCCTGAGTGCGGGGGAGCTGGGCCCTCTCATATCCGTGCGGAGCGGGAGACATCTGATTAACCCTAGCTCCGCACAATGCGATGAGTAAAACCTCCTGTGTAAGTGGGGTGTTCGGCACCGAAAGAGTCGCCCACCGGTAGAAATGCCCCTGTTAATCCCCCTTAAATGGGGCATATCATCAGGGTTTTGGCCTCGATGTGACTCCGAGTGAATTCAATGGGCGGGATGCCGGGAGGCCGCCCCGTCTTTTCCTGTGAAGGAGCTGTGCGTGCCAGGGAAACCATCGCGTCGCATTGTCGAATTGACGTCCGCATTTATCCGGCCGCCCCGGGCGGATCCGGTCGCCGACCTGGCACACCCGCCGGCCGATTGGCGTGATCCTTACCTCGATGATTCGTCACGGACCCACACCTGAGGGGAGGTTGATGGCACGATGGAGGCAGCGGGATGAGTGCGAGGCCGTGAGCTCCCGCGGCCGGCAAGGCGGACCGACCGAGGGTGTGATCAGTTGTGGCCATTTCACTGTCTGTGGTGCTGCTGTTGGCGATCGTCCTCGTGGTTCTGATCCGCGGCGGCTCCCTGAAGGGCGGCCCCGCCGTGGTCGCGATCCTGTTCGGCTTCTTCCTGGCGTCCACGGACATGGCGCCGTCGGTGAACAGGTTCATGAACTCGATAGCGGAGACGATCAACCAGATCAACTTCTGACGCCCCGGCCGGACTCGACCCCGGCCGGCCCGCGACTCGGGCTGCCCCCAACGCGTCAGGGCCGGTCCGGAGAGTCACTCTCCGGACCGGCCCTGAGCCGTATGGAGCGGGCGACGGGAATCGAACCCGCGTAGCTAGTTTGGAAGACCCCGTACGCGGATGTGTGCTGACCTGCGGAGCCCTTGACCTGCGGTGGGGCTTGATGAGTGGCTCTGGTCCCCGCCGTTCCCCGCTGGTCCCCTTTGTGTCGGGCACGGAGCGGGCACGGCTACGTCAGCCTGACGATCAGTGGTGTGATGGCCGCGGCGAGGCTAGCCACGGCTGTGATGAGGGGTGCGAGGTCGACTAACGCTTGCGCTCGACTCCTCGGCGGTCCGGGCTGAAGGTGGTAAAGTTCTCGGTGTTGCATGCTCGTCTTTTGGCGTGCATTTTCATCTTCGAGGTCCACTGAGGTCCTTTGTTGGTGGCTGTGGGGCACTAAATCTCTTCCCGGAGAGTGCCCACACGGCCTGTTTTGGGTTCAAGTAGGAGTGATCGTAGCCCACTTGGGCCTGCTGGCGGGCACCCCTCAGTTGTTGATGTCACGTTGTCGGCGTGGCTTGACGTCTCTTGAGTCATCTGGGTCGCGAGGCTGCGCCCGCCGAAGATCAGACTCCCATGCCTCTTCGACGGCTGCGACGGCATCGGGGCTGACGCACACGGCGACGTGCGCGGGAAGAACAAGCTCGCCCGGCAGCGGATGTGTTGCGGCGACCCGGACGGCCACATGCGTGTACTGCCGAGGGATCTCCATCAAGCGCCACCGGTACCGGGAGGGGATCTCCTTGGCGGGGAACTCCCGCGACGCGAGGTAGACCCACCGGTCGTAGTTGGTGGGAAACGCCCTCATCTCTCCGTGGCACTCGGGGCACTCGGGCGGCTCGATCCATTCGAAGTCCTCGGGCCCCGGTTCGGGTCTCGGTGGAGCCGTCGCGCCCTCGTACTCGGCGAGATCGTTGGCGAAGTCGTTCCAGCAGGTGTCGCAGAGTTCGGCCATGGGGAAAGCCCGACCTCGTACACAGACGGTGGGATCTAACTGCCCGCAGCTCTGACACGTGCTCTCACTGGCTCCAGCCTGAGCGCCCATATATCAGAGTGTGAAGTTCTGAGTACAGCTCTGAGTAGGGCGCGATTCGGCCGCATTGCTGCTGTATGACTGATTCCTCACCTCCCCGCGCTCCCACTTCCCTCCCCAACCTCCTCGCCCCCATCAGCTGAGGGTGGGCACGGTTCGAGGTCGGTGGAGCGGCTTTGGGCGGGAGCTGCCATGGGGCGAGAGATCGGGGCCCGTACGCTTGCCGCGAATCGGGCAGTCTCTGGACCTGCCCGCAATAGCCCGATGGGGGTCCCGATCTTCGAGGCTCGCCCCATGGTGGCTGCCTAAAGCCGTGGAGCCGACCGCCCCGGACCCGTGCCGGCCGTTTTCCTTCACCTGGCGCTTGCTCTAGCCGCGCGTCCGGCGTGCCGGGGCGGAGCGGGCCGGAGGCAGGAGCGTCGCCCCGGCGGGAGCCGGGGAGCGCGCGGCGAGCGGAGCGAGGCGCCTTGATGAGGTAGAGAAACCTGTAACAGCGCCTGCCCCATGGTCCACGTTGGCGTGGGTACGTTGCTCGCATGAAGCTCGACACCACTGAGGCTCGCAGTCGCTTCGCGGTCGCCCCCGTCGCGCGGCTTGCAACGGCGGATGCCGATGGGACTCCCCACGTCGTGCCCGTAACGTTCACGCTCAGCGATGATCGAATCTTCTTCGCGATCGACTACAAGCCGAAGAGCACCTGGAACCTGCGGCGGCTGCGGAACATTCGCGAGAACCCGAAGGTGGCCCTCCTCGTTGATCACTTTGATTCCGACTGGACGAGACTCTGGTGGACCCGCGCCGACGGTCACGCCGAGATCCGGGAACATGGGGAGGAGCGCCTTCAGGGCCTTGAGTTGCTGGAGCGCAAGTACGAGCAGTACGTGGAGAACCCGCCTGTTGGCCCGGTGGTGATCATCCGGGTGGATCACTGGAGCGGTTGGGCCTTCTCGGAGTGACGCTGACAGCGGGACCGCGTAACCTTGCTTGCATAGCCAAGCTGAGGTGACCTGAATGTCGACCCCGAGCCTTCCGCCGTATCGGAAGATCGCAGATGACCTGCGGGCCTTGATCCTGTCCGGCAACCTGCCGCCTGGTGAAAAGCTGCGGTCGGAGAACGAACTGAAAGATCAGTACGGCACTACCCGTGTGACGGTGCGCAAGGCGCTCGCGCTCCTCAAAGCGGATGGCCTGCTCGTCAGCGAACAGGGCAAAGGGGTCTTCGTCCGGCCACGGCCCAACGTTCAGATGCTGACGACCGGAGCCAACTTCCGGGAGCGCAGGAAAACCGGGGTGAGCAACTTCAACGCTGAAGCAGCCGCCCAAGGTCTACGTCCTGAGCAACGCATCCTCTCTGTGGAAACCGTCCCGGCGCCCGCTGAGATCGCTACGCGACTTGAGATCGCCGAGGACACTGCGGTGATCCTTCGCCGCCGAGCCTTCTTCGTGAACGACGAACCCATGCAGCTGGTCGATGGCTACTACCCCGCCGAGCTGTTCAGCGGGACGGCGCTGGAGGATCCTCGCCGGATTCGTGGTGGCGTGAGTCGACTGATTGAGGACCCTGACGGGCCAGTGAAGCAACGGATCACCCGGTTCGTGGAAGAGCTGGACATCCGCATGCCCACCCCGGCAGAGGCCGAGTCGTTGAAGATCCCGCCCGGCGTCCCCTTGGCTCGCGTCTTCAGGGCGGCGCACGTCACCGCTGGTCATGTTGTGGAAGTGCTCGACTCTCGCATCCCCTGTGACCGTCACGGCTTCCGGTACGTGATCGACGTTCCCTGACTGTTCGTCAGAAACCAGAGGGCCTTCGGGTCCTCTTTTTTGAGCATCCACTTGCATATCCAAGTTGACGCCTCTACCTTGATGGAACAGCTTGGATATACAAGCTGACGCAGCGGGGGAGTTCGCAACTTTCCCGCCCTGTAAGGGAGATGCACATGCCGTCCTTCAAAATCGATGTTTCGACTGCTGTGGTGTTCGTGGCGACGGCGCCGGTTCCGAAGCTGGTGAGTAAGCAGACCGGGGAGCGGGCTATGGACCGGGAGACCGGTGCTGGCCTCTCGACGGTGGGCCTGTTGATCTCGGACGAGGGGGAGGGGAACCTCTACCAGGTGACCGTCCCGGAGACGGGTCTCCCGGAGAACTTGAACCCGGGGACTCCGGTGTCGGTGGTCGGGCTGAAGGCGCGTGACTGGGAGAACACGTTCAACGGGCAGTCCCGGCACGGGATCAGCTTCCGTGCGGTCGCGGTTACCGCGCTGGGGGCCTGATCATGTCGGACGTGTCGACGGTGCTGGAGATCGGCATACCTCTGGCGGGTATGGGTGGTCTCGGCTACGCGAAGGCCCGCGCTCCTCGCGTGTACTGGTCGCTGGTGGGGATGCCGGCCACCTGGTGCCGGTTCACCTTCACCTACCGGGCCACGATGGACGTCTGCGGCCTGACCGTCCGCCCTTCGGCTCTGCGGGCGTTCCTGGTGCGCAACGTCGCCCGTCGTGAGGTCCAGCCGGTTCCGCCGAAGATCCGCCGAGTGCGGGGCACGTCGACCGGTCTGCGGGTCGCCCTGCGGCTTCCGGCCGGTCTGGAGCCCGCCGACGTGGCCGCCGCCTCGGAGCGTCTGCGGCACGCGTGGGGTGTCCACTCCGTCAACGTGGTGGAGACCAAGCCCGGTGTCGTAGAGCTGCGGATGACCGGCTACGACGTGCTCAACCGGGTCCGGATGCCCCGCCGCCGTCGTCGGGGCCCGGCTGATTCGCTGGTGGTGCCGGTGGCCCTGCGGGATGACGGGACGGCGTTCGTCCGGGACTACCGCAAGATCCCGCACAGCCTGACGCTGGGCTCGAACCAGTCGGGCAAGTCGATGTACCAGCGCAACCTCATCGCCGGACTCGCCAAGCTCCCGGTCGGGCTGATCGGGATCGACTGCAAACGCGGCGTGGAACAGGGCCGGTTCGCCTCCCGGCTGTCCGCCCTGGCCACCACCCCGGATGAGGCAACCGCCCTGCTGGGTGCCCTGGTCTCCGAGATGGAGACGCGCTTCAACCTCCTGGCCGATCATCAGGTCTCGGACCTGTGGGAACTGCCGGAGAAGGTGCGGCCGGTGCCGCTGGTGGTCCTGGTCGATGAGGTGGCGGAGCTGTTCCTGGCGTCGGCGAAGAAGGAAGAGGAGCGCCGGGACCGGACGGTGACGCAGATGATCCGCCTGGCGCAGATGGCCCGCGCGGTCGGCATATATCTGGAGGTCTGCGGGCAGCGCTTCGGCTCCGACCTCGGCAAGGGCGCTACCTCGCTGCGTGCTCAGCTCACCGGCCGTGTGGTCCACCGCGTCAACGACAAGCAGACAGCCGAGATGGGCCTGGGCGACATCGCCCCCGAAGCGGTCTCCTCCGTGACGACGATCCCGCCGGACCGCCCCGGCGTGGCCGTGGCCGGTGACTCCTCCGGCGGCTGGTCCCGCATCCGCACCCCGGAACTCACCCCCGCCGAAGCGGTCGCCATCTGCCGGGAGTACGCCCACCTCACCCCGCGCATACCAGCCCTGGCCCCGTTCCGCCCTGCCGTCCGCCCGGAGCCCATGCCGGCCGATTCGGCGCCGCTGGCCCGCCCGGTCCCCGTGACCGACTGACACCCCCTCGCTCCACAGGTCGGCGTGACCGCCTCGCGCCAGGTCCCTACCCCGCCCATGCCTGAATCCGGAAGGACGCCCCGTCATGGCCCGGAAGACCACCACCCGCACCAAGAAGACCGCCCCGGCCACACCGCCCCCGTGCGAGCCCTGCGAAGGGTCGGGACAGGTCGCGATCACGGTCCGCGTCGGCCGCAAGCGGCGCCCGGTCGGCCAGCAAGACGGCATCTGCCTGACCTGCTTCGGCACCGGCCAAGCCGACTCCTGAACCCGCCCCTTCTCGCCTCGAAAGGAGGTGACCCCTCGTGTTCCGCACCCTTCGCCTCGACGCCGTCCTGATTCAGGCCGTGATCGCCGGTGCCCTGTCGTTCGCGCACCTTCACGACCTCGCTGCCGCTGCCGGGCAGGACGGATGGAAGGCATGGGCCTATCCGGTGAGCGTGGATCTGCTGCTCGTCGCCGCCTGGCGCCGGATGCGCACCACCGCCGACAACCGCGCCGCCTGGGTCTGGTTCGTCATCGCCCTGACCGCCTCACTCGGCGCCAACGTCGCCACCGCCGGACTCCTCGACCTCAACGACGTGCCCGACTGGCTGCGCATCACCGTCGCCGGA
>NZ_JAAPBF010000188.1 GCF_022695985.1 Streptomyces sp. NP-1717
GTGACGGTTAGTCCATCCGAATGACCCCCGCCGGGGCCCCAACTATGGTGCGGCGCAAGCGTTCGGGCACTTGGCCCACCGGCATTGCGATGTCAGTGGCGGGTGCCACAGTGGGGGAGTGAGCAAATCCGCCGCAGTGCTGGCAGAGGGGGTGAGATCCGGACGTGTCCGGTTCCGGAGTCGGTGAGGAGATCGGCGTCCAGGGCGCCAGATCCAGGGCTGCCGCCGTGCTGCGCGTGCGCGGCAGGGCCATGGCCGTCGCTCTGCTGCCCGCCGCCGCGGCGGTCGTCCTGCTCGCGGGCGGTGCCACCGGCCGTCTGACCGGCGGGAGTTGGGACGCCGCGCGCTGGGTGGTGACGGGTGTCGCCGTGGCCGCGCTGCTGTGCGCGGCGGCCGTCGCCTTCGTGATCACCAGGGCCAGACCCGCCCTCAGCCCCACCGTGGAGATCGCCGAGCGGTCCGCCCCCGACCTGTACCGACTGGTGCGGGACCTGGCCGAGCGGCTGGACGTGCCCGCGCCCTCAGCCATAGCTCTGACCCCCGACTGCGACAGCTGGCTGGAGGACCGTACGCACCCCGCGCACGCCCCCGTCGACACCCCGACCGACCTGTCCGGTACCGGTACCGGCACCCGGCACACGCCGGGCTCGGCGAACGGGGTGGCCGTCCGCGGCGGCCGCCATCACGTCCCCGCCGCACCCGTCCTCGTGATCGGCTCCCCCTTCCTGTGGTGGATGCGGGTCGCCGAGCTGCGCGCCGTGCTGGCCCCCGTCGTGGCCGGCACGGGACCGGCGTCGCACCCCGACATAGCCGCCGCCCGCCGCTTCGTGCGTGGTCTCGACGCCGCGGTGGCGCTCTCGGGCCGCCCGGACCTCGGGCTGATACGCAGGGCGGCGCTCGTCGTCGTCGGCCGGATCGCCCGTCTGATGCTGCGCGCCTGCGGCGAGCACGCCGCGCTGATGGAGCGCGGTGTCGCCTCCGCCGCGTCCGAGCGCGCACAGGGTGTGGACTACGGCCTGCGGATCGTCGCCCAGGAGCAGGTCGGCCTCGCCTACGCCGGCTGGGACCGGTTGCTGACCCGTGTCGCCCTGCCCGCCTGGCGGATGGGCCGCTGGCCGTCCCGGCTCGACGTCGGGGTCGTATCGGCGCTGACCGAGCTCTCGCGGCGCGACCGGCTGGCCGACGGCTTCACCTCCCGGCTCGGCGAGCGGCCCGCCTGCGATCTCCTCGAAGAGCCCGGCGCGGTCGACGAGGCCGCGTCCCTGCTGGCCGCGCGCCTCTTCCACGGCGGCCCGGCCGCCTCCGGCCCCGACTGGTCCCCGGTCGACTGGCAGCAGTATCCGGAAGAGGTCGTCGACCGCAAGTGGCGTACGGAAGCGGCCAGGCTGCACCGCGTCCTGGACGACATGGGCGTCCGTCCGTCCGCGCGGCCGGGCGGGTCCGCGGCCGACCCCTCCGCCGCCCGCGTGCTCGGCCCCACGCTGGCCCGGGTCATGGACCATCTCGCCGGACGCGGCGAGGAGGCGGGCGACGCCCTGGCCGCCGGGATCAGCGCCGAGGTGGCGCGCGAGGAGGCCGCGGCCGTTCCCGCCGTCCACGCGCCCGCCCCGGCGGCGGACACCGCCGGCGACGCCCTGGCGTTGCGGGGTACGGACCCGCTCCCGCTGCTCCCGCTCATGCCGCCGCGTACGGGCCGTGAGCTGCTCGCCGACCACGTCACGGCGATGGTCTGCTGCGCTGCCGTGGACACGGCGGGCGCGGCCCCGGGCCTCGACTGGCTCGACGGCCCGGTCCTGCTGATGGGCGGCGTACGCCGCACGGACCTGGCGGGCGGGGTGCTGAGCCTGGTGGAGGACGGCGACGTGGAGCCGCTGCGGACATGGCTGGCGTCGACGGGCGTACGGCCGGAGAAACCGGTCCGTCTCGTGTGAATTCGCTCACCACCACCCGGACGGAACGCCCGGCACGGACATGCCGAAGCCCGTGAACCGTCGCGAACAGTCCGCGAACCGCCCGGCGAACCACCTGGCAGGGGCCCGGCGACCGCCCCGCGAACCGCCCGGTGAGCGCCGCACCCCACCCAACCCGCCATCCGTATCGGGGTGTTCCGTCCCCTTCCATTCGCGACGAACGGTGACGGCGCGCGTGCGTTATGTGATGTGCTGGGGGTCGACGCTGACACGGTCCGGCCCCAACGGCGGTCCGCCCACCGGCAGTCGACCAACCACCAAGACCCGGACGGGGATTCCAGGGAGGGGCGCGCCAATGTGCGCCGATCACATCCGACGGTGGGAGTCGGGCGCGCTCGCCCACGCCGTCTCAGACCCCTTCGGCCAGGGACCGGTGCCCTGGCTGCGCGGCAGCGAGACCTACTTCGACGACACGGGCCAGGTCGTCCCCTGGTACGCGGACCCGACCCTCGGACGGGACCGCGGCGGCACCCGTACCGCCGACGACGTCCACCGCCAGATCAAGGGCTTCGCCTCCACCGGCGCCGCCGCGCCCGGCGAGTCGATCGACTTCCACGTCACCGTCGATCCGCCCCAGCCGTTCGCCGTGGACGTCTACCGGATCGGGCACTACGGCGGCGAGGGCGCCCGCAAGATCACCACCAGCCCCCGCCTCTCCGGCATCGTCCAGCCCGCCCCGCTCGCCGCCGAGCGCACGGTCTCCTGCCACCACTGGTGGCTCTCCTGGCGCCTCCAGATCCCGTCGTACTGGTCGCTCGGCGCGTACGTCGCCGTCCTCACGACCTCCGACGGCTACCGCTCCCACATCCCCTTCACGGTCCGCGACAGCCACCCCGCCGACCTGCTCCTCCTGCTGCCCGACATCACCTGGCAGGCGTACAACCTCTACCCGGAGGACGGCCGGCTCGGCGCCAGCCTCTACCACGCCTGGGACGACCGGGGCCGGCTCCTCGGCGAGGAGGACGCGGCGATCACCGTCTCCTTCGACCGCCCGTACGCGGGCGCCGGCCTGCCCATCCACGTGGGCCACGCGTACGACTTCATCCGCTGGGCCGAGCGATACGGCTACGACATCGCCTACGCCGACGCCCGCGATCTGCACGCCGACAGAATCGACCCGACCCGCTACCGGGGACTGGTCTTCCCCGGCCACGACGAGTACTGGTCGCTCCCCATGCGCCGCACCGTCGAGCGGGCGCGCGAACACGGCACGTCGCTGGTCTTCCTCTCCGCCAACACCATGTACTGGCAGGTCGAGTTGGGCCCGTCCGCCTCCGGCATCCCCGACCGCCTCCTCACCTGCCGCAAGCGCCACGGCCCCGGCCGCCCGGCCCTCTGGCGGGAGGTGGACAAGCCGGAGCAGCAATTGCTCGGCATCCAGTACGTCGGCCGGGTCCCCGAGCCGCACCCGATGGTCGTACGGAACGCGGAGCACTGGTTCTGGGAAGCCACCGGCGCCTCCGAGGGCGACGAGATCCCGGGCCTCGTCGCCGGCGAGGCCGACCGTTACTTCCCGCGTACGGCGCTGCCCGAGCACGACGAACGGATGCTGCTTGCCCACTCGCCCTACCGGGACGGCGACAACACCCTTCGCCACCAGGAGACTTCGCTCTACCGGGCGCCCTCCGGCGCCCTCGTCTTCGCCTCGGGCACCTTCGCGTGGTCACCCGCGCTGGACCGGCCCGGCCATGTCGACCCGCGCGTCCAGCGGGCGACCGCGAACCTCCTCGACCGCATCTGCAAGCGGGACTGAACGCGCCTGGGGCCCGTGGGAGAGGCCGCCCCGACCCGCCCCCGGGCATGCCCCGCTCCGCGCGTACGGGAGAATCGGAACCGGAAGAGCACCCGCGGGGAGGAACGAGGAACCGTGTCCGGATTCGTAGAAAAGCCCGAGCCGCTTCAGGTCCCGGGCCTGGTGCATCTGCACACCGGCAAGGTCCGCGACCTGTACCGGAACGAGACGGGCGATCTCGTGATGGTCGCCAGCGACCGCATCTCCGCGTACGACTGGGTCCTGCCCACCGAGATCCCCGACAAGGGCCGGGTCCTGACCCAGCTCTCGCTCTGGTGGTTCGACAAGTTCACCGATCTCGCGCCGAGCCATGTCATCTCCACCGACCTCCCGGACGGCGCCCCCGCCCACTGGGCCGGCCGCACCCTCATCTGCGAGCCCCTGCGGATGGCCCCGGTCGAGTGCGTGGCCCGCGGCTACCTCACCGGCTCCGGCCTCGCCGAGTACGAGCAGACCCGCACCGTCTGCGGACTCGCCCTCCCCGAGGGCCTGGTCGACGGTTCCGAACTGCCCGCGCCGATCTTCACCCCCGCCACGAAGGCGGCCGTCGGCGACCACGACGAGAACGTGTCGTACGAGGAGGTCGCCCGCCAGGTCGGCGCGGAGACCGCCGCGCTGCTGCGCCGTACGACGCTCGACGTCTACGGCCGTGCCCGCGACATCGCCCGCGACCGGGGCATCATCCTGGCGGACACGAAGTTCGAGTTCGGCTTCGACACCGACGACCGCCTGGTGCTCGCCGACGAGGTGCTGACCCCGGACTCCTCGCGCTTCTGGCCGGCGGCGACCTGGGAGCCGGGCCACGCCCAGCCGTCGTACGACAAGCAGTACGTACGGGACTGGCTGACGTCGTCCGCCTCCGGCTGGGACCGCGCGAGCGAGCAGCCGCCGCCGGAGCTGCCCCAGGAGATCGTGGACGCGACGCGCGCCAAGTACCTGGAGGCGTACGAACTCCTCACCGGTACGCGCTGGTAGCTCACGCCCGGACAGAGAGGAACCCCCGGCCGGTGATCCGGCCGGGGGTTCCTGTGCTGAGCGGACGACCAGGTTCGAACTGGCGACCTCAACCTTGGCAAGGTTGCGCTCTACCAACTGAGCTACGTCCGCGTGCGCCGTGGCGCGAAGCCCACTATACCCAACCTCGCTCGCGGGCGAGACGCACCGCCGTATGCCGGCTCGAAGCCCCCAGTTTGGACGCGGCCGACGACAGGTAGTTCCGTACGGTGCCCTGCGACAGCGAGGCCCATGCCGCGATGTCGGCGATCGGCGCCCCGTCGGCGGCCAGCTCCAGCACCTCCGCCTCGCGCGCGGTCAGCGGCGAGTCCCCGGCCGAGATCGCGTCGGCCGCCAACTCCGGGTCCACGTGCCGGTTTCCGGCGTGGACGGTACGGATGATCTCGGCGAGCTGCCGGGCGCTGACGGTCTTCGGTACGAAGCCGCGCACCCCCGCCGCCAGTGCCCGCTTGAGATGGCCGGGGCGGCCGTGGCTGGTGACGATCATCGTCCGGCAGCCGGGCAGTTCGGCACGGAGGGATGTGGCGACCTTCACACCGTCGGCGCCCGGCATCTGGAGGTCCAGGACAGCGACGTCCGGGCGGTGCGCCAGCGCCATCGCCAGCGCCTCGGGTCCGGAGGCGGCCTCGGCGACGACCGTCAGATCCTCCTCCAGCCCGAGCAGCGCGGCGAACGCGCCCCGGATCAGATGCTCGTCGTCGGCGAGCAGGATGCGTACGGGGGCGACCGGCGCGGGGACGGACGAAGGGAGGGACGGCGGCGGCTGACTCACGCGGTCACCTCGCTCGTCCTGGCTGTCCCGGCTGTCCCGGCCGACTCCGCGCTCCCGGTGGTCCCACCGGTCTCCGCGGTCCCGGTCGCCGCCAGCGGCACCCGGGCCGTGAGGCGGAAGTGGGTGCCGTCCACCGGGCCCGCGTCGAGCGTGCCGCCCAGCGTGGCCAGCCGTTCGCGCAACCCGGCGAGCCCGGCTCCCGCCGGCCGGGGCGGGCCGTCCGCGCCCGCCCGGGCCAGGGCCGCCCCGTCGGGCAGCCCGTCGTTCTCCACGACCAGCACCGCGTCGCACCCCTCCCGTACCGTCAGCCGCACCGTGCACTGCCGCGCGTCCCCGTGCCGCAGCACGTTCGTGGCGGCCTCGCGGACCACCCACCCGAGGGCGGACTGCACGTCGGCCGGCAGGCCCGGACCGCCCTCCGCACCGCCGCCCGAACCACCGTCCGCACCGCTGTCCCCGCCCGCATCGCCGACCGTGCCCGCGGCGCCCTCCAGCCGGAAACCGATCCCCGCGGCCCGCAACACGCCCCGCGCGCCTTCCAGTTCGGTGTGCAGATCCACTTCCCGGTACCCGCGCACGACCGCCCGCACCTCGCGCTGCGACTCCCGCGCGATCCGCTGCACCTCGGACATCTGCGCGGCGGCCTGCTCCGTACCCCCGCGCTGCGCCAGTTCCACGGCGAGTTCGCTCTTGAGCGCGATCACCGCCAGATTGCGCCCCATCACGTCGTGCAGGTCCCGCCCGAATCGCAGCCGCTCCTCCGCCACGGCGAGCCGCGCCTGGAGCTCACGGGCGCTGTCCAGGTCCCACACGGCCTTGACCAGCCAGACCGAGAAACCGGTCGTGAACGTCAGGGCCAGACCCGCGATCAGCACCCCGAGCACGGAGCCGAGGATGCCCCCGAAGGGCTCGCCGAACACCAGCCCGGACAGCGCCACGACCACGACGGAGACCAGCACCAACAGCAGCATGTTCTTCACCCGCCGGATGCCCACGACCAGCGATCCCACGCCGAATCCCGCGAAGGCGACGAGCAGATAGGCCAGGCTCTGGACGTCGCCCGTGCGCGGCGCCGGGTTCGCGGCGATGAGCGCCATGGTCGCCACCGTGCCGACACCGGAGAGAACGGCCGTCACGGCCATGAGGCGGATCGGCCGGGGCCGCCTGCCGAGCGCCCAGTCGAGGGCGTACGAGATGTAGGTGCCGACCGCGAGCGCGTGGGCACAGCCGAGCACCAGGAACCAGCCGCCGACCGGCGAGTCGGCGCGTCCGACGGTGCCCATCACCATGACCACCAGCTCGCCGACGACGAAGAGATGGAAGGACCAGCGGGTGTAGATCTCCACCTTGGCGGGTTTGCTCTTCCCGGCCCACGGTCGCGCCCTGCCCATCACCTTCGCCATACCGTCCTTCCCGCTCCCGCCCGTGTCGGCGTGCTCTCCTTCGTACGGACGCGCCCGGGCGCGCCATCGGCGGCGCCGAAGCGCCGCCGCCCGGTGCGTCCCGCTCAGCGCCGCGGCTCCCAGCGGAACCACCGCTTCACAGCAAACACCGCCAGCACCGACCAGGCCAGAGCATTCAGTCCCGCCGTGACCAGGTCCCCGGTCGCGGCGTCGCCCAGCCAGCCCGCCCGCACCAGGGTCACGATCCCGGTCATCGGCAGCAGCTCGCAAACCGAGGCGACCGTGTCGGGCAGCGCCTCCAGCGGCATGAACAGGCCCGATCCGATCGCCGAGAGCAGGAAGACGGGCATGGTGGTGATCTGCGCGCTCTCCACGGTGCGGGTGTACGACGCCGTCGCGGCGGCCAGCGCCGCCATCAGCCCGATACCCACCAGCACACCCAGTACCAGCAGCTCGGGCCGCTGCGGGGCGCTCACGTCCAGGAAAGCCACCCCGACCACGACCAGCAGCACGCACTGCGCGAACGCCAGCGTGGCGGCCGGCAGCGCGGTCCCGGTGAGGATCTCCGGATCGGACACCTCGCCCGTACGGAGCCGCTTGAGCACCAGTTCCTCGCGCCGGGCCGTGTACGCGGAGGTCAGGTTCGTGTAGACCACCATCAGCAGCACCATGCCGATGCCGCCGGTCAGGGCGATCTCCAGGACGCTCATCCCGGTGGCGTCCAGATCGACGTTCTTCAGCGAGACCTGGACCGACGCGATCAGTCCGATCGGCACGAACAGGGCCACGAAGAGCGTCGTCCTGTTGCGGATCAGCAGCGTCAGCTCGGCCCGCGCGAGCGCGCCCAGCCGTCCCGCCCTGGTCGTCGTCCCGCCTTCCGCGGCCGTCTCCCGCTTCTGTGCGACTGTCGCGCTCATGCGGCGACCCCCGTTCCCTTGTTGTCGTCCGAACCCGCACCGGGGATCCCGGCGCCCGTGCGCTGTGCCGCGATGTCGAGGAACGCCTCTTCCAGCGAGGCGGACCGGGCGTCGAGCCCCGCCAGATGTACGCCGAACTCCTCGGCCCAGCGCAGCAGTTCGGCGAGGTCCCGCTGGAGGTCCTGGGTGCGGATCTCGATCTGCGGACCGTCCGCCGCCGCCCGCAGGGTGAGCGGCAGCTGCCCCGGCGCCACGCCCTCGGGCAGCTTGAACCGGATCCGGGCCGGCCTGGTCGCGGTCACCTCCGCCGGTGTTCCCGCCACCTCGATCCGGCCTCCGTGCATGATCGCCAGCCGGTCCGCGAGGGACTCGGCCTCCTCCAGGTAGTGCGTGGTCAGCAGGACGGTCGTGCCGCCGTCGCGCAGCGCCGCGACCAGCTCCCAGGTGTCGCGGCGGCCCTCGGCGTCGAGGCCGGTCGTCGGCTCGTCGAGGAAGAGCACCTCGGGCCGGCCGAGCAGCGCGAGCGCCAGGTCGAGGCGCCGCCTCTCGCCGCCGGACAGCTGCTTGACCCGCACACCGGCGCGCTTCCTCATCCCGACGAGATCCAGTGCCTCGTCGACGGGCCGCGCCCCGCTCGTGCAGCCCGACCACATCCTGACGGTCTCCTTGACCGTGAGATCGGTCGGGAAGCCGCCCTCCTGGAGCATCACCCCGGTCCGCGGCCGTACCGCGGCCCTGTCCGTGTACGGGTCCCGCCCGAGCACCCGCACCGTGCCCCCGCTGGGACGGGCGAGGCCCTCCAGCATCTCCACGGTGGAGGTCTTGCCCGCCCCGTTCGTGCCGAGCAGGGCGAAGACCTCCCCCTCGCCGACGGTGAACGAGATCTCGTTCACCGCCTGGAACCCTCCGGCGTAGGTGCGCCGGAGTCGGTCCACCTCGATGACGTTCCAGTCCACATCCGTGGCCCTTACCGCGCTGTCTCCCCGAGTGCTTGTCATGGCTACAAGACTTCCGGCGGACCGGGCCCGGGATCAGTGCGCGCTGTCACCACTGCTCATGACAAATGTCATCGCTGCCGGTCACACGCCTGGGCCGCGGCGTGAACGCGTCGGGTCTCAGCGCACCGACGGCCTCTGGTGCGTGGCCCAGTGCTCGTCGGCGGTGATGCCGAGCAGTACGACGTCGTGGTGGGCGCCCGCGAAGAATTCGTGCTGCCGCAGCCGCCCCTCCTCCGTGAAGCCGAGCTTGCGGTAGAGGGCGAGGGAGGCCTCGTTGAACGCGTGGACCTCGACCTCGCACTTGTGGTGACGCAGCTCGGCGAACATGTACGTGAGGAGCAGCTCGGTGGCCTCGGTCGCGCAGCCCCGGCCGCGGTGTTCGCGGGCGATCTCGATCCCGGTCCTGAACCGTCCGGCACGGTTGTCCGTCTCACCGACCGTCACGGAGCCCGCGAACGCGCCGTCGGCCAGCGTCTGGATCACCAGCCGGAACGCCTCACCACCGGGAGCACGGCCGGCGCGCTCGGCGGTCCAGGACCGGAAACTCTCGTCGGAGCGGGGCGGCGTGACCAGTCCGGCGTCGCGGACGTCGACGGTGTCCCGGGCCAGGGCTCGGAAGCCTTCCCAGTCCTCGGGCTCCACGGCGCGCAGGCGCACCTTCTTCCCGGTCCACATGTCGCTCACGGCGCGCGCCCCCTCAGCGGATCCCCCATCACTGACCTCACCGGATGGGACGACGAAGGCCCCGGTCACAAGGGACCGGGGCCTTCGATATGGAGCGGACGACCAGGTTCGAACTGGCGACCTCAACCTTGGCAAGGTTGCGCTCTACCAACTGAGCTACGTCCGCAGTGCATCGTCCACCGACGACAGACTTCGATGTGATGCAGAGCGGGTGACAGGAATCGCACACTGCGCCTCCCCCTTGGAAAGGGGGCGTTCTACTACTGAACTACACCCGCACGCTGCGTAGGGTTCGGCTTTTCGGCCTTGCCCTTCGGCGTGCTCCAGACTCTAGCCGATCGCCGGGGGTGCTGTGCAACTCCGTTCCCCGGCGAGCCCGGCCGCGCGTTCCGGAACCGGACGCTTCCTCAACTCGCCTCGCGGAACGCCTCGTAGACCCGCTTGGGGATCCGGCCGCGGGCCGGCACCTCCATCCGGTGCGAGAGCGCCCAGGCGCGTACGGCCGCCGGGTCGGGCGCGAGGGCCGTGTGCCGGTACGACTTACGGTTCTTTCCGGCGTGGGTCTGCCGCCGGCCAGCGGAGAGGTAGGGGGCCAGGGCCTTGCGTAGTTTCTTTGCATTGGCGGGATTGAGGTCGATCTCGTACGACTTCCCGTCGAGGCCGAACGTGACCGTTTCCGCCGCTTCCCCGCCGTCCATGTCGTCGGAGAGCGTGACCACTACGCGTTGCGCCACGGATATCGGTCCTTTCCTGCGGCACCGCCGGGCCGGCGCCATGCTTGGGATCATGGCTGACGTGCGGCGATACCGGGCTTCCGGCTGTTTAGGGGCAATGCGGCTTTCTGCTCTATTCCTTTGTACAGCGAACCGCATCGCATTGTGAAGCCCAGCCAATTGCATCAGCGTGTCCGACGGCAATGGCGGGAGCGATTTTTTTCCGGGATTTTTCCCTGTGGTCTCACGGTGCGATATCGACGGAGATCGGTGGAGAGTCCGGCACTGTGTGGATATCTACCCGCGTAGATTTTGTGTACGGGTACGCTGAAGGCACTCGGGGGGTCGGGGGATTCCCCGGTCAGAACCACAGCCGCAGACAGCAGGCACACAGCAGACAGCTGCACACAGCCGCACCACACCACCGGGAGTGCCAGTGGCACGCGTCGTAGTCGACGTCATGCTCAAGCCGGAGATCCTCGACCCGCAAGGACAAGCAGTGCAGCGCGCACTGCCCCGGCTGGGTTTCGACGGGATCGCGGACGTCCGACAGGGAAAGCGTTTCGAGCTGGAGGTGGAGGGTCCGGTCGACGAGGCCGCCCTCGCCCGCATCCACGAGATGGCCGAGACCTTCCTCGCCAACACCGTCATCGAGGACTTCGTCGTAAAGGTGGAGTCGTGACCACTCGTATCGGAGTCGTCACTTTCCCCGGCACACTCGACGACCGGGACAGTCTTCGCGCGGTGCGGATCGCCGGCGCCGAGCCCGTCTCACTCTGGCACCGCGACAAGGACATCAAGCAGGTCGACGCGGTCGTCCTGGCGGGCGGATTCAGCTACGGCGACTATCTGCGCGCCGGTGCCATTTCGCGATTCTCGCCGGTGATGGAGACCGTCATCGAGCAGGCGAAGGCCGGTATGCCCGTCCTCGGGATCTGCAACGGCTTCCAGATCCTCACCGAAACGCATCTGCTGCCGGGCGCGATGCTGCGCAACAACCATCTGCACTTCATCTGCCGCGACCAGAAGCTGCGCGTGGAGAACGCTTCGAGCGCGTGGACGTCCGACTACACGGCGGGCCAGTCCATCTCCGTACCGCTGAAGAACATCGACGGCCGGTACGTCGCCGCCGAGTCGGTACTGGACGAGCTGGAGGCCGAGGGCCGGGTCGCCTTCCGTTACCTGGACGGCAATCCGAACGGCTCGCTCCGCGACATCGCCGGCATCACGAACGCGGCGGGCAACGTCGTGGGTCTGATGCCGCATCCCGAGCACGCCGTCGAACCGCTGATCGGTACGGGCCGTACCGACGGGCTCGGGTTCTTCACCTCGATCCTGAAGAAGCTGGTAAGCGCCTGATGACGATCAAGAACCTGGACACCGTCAAGAACGCGACGGGGACGCCCGACGTCGACCAGCCCTGGAAGGAACTCGGCCTCAAGGAGGACGAGTACGCCCGGATCCGCGAGATCCTGGAGCGGCGGCCGACCGGCGCCGAGCTGGCCATGTACTCGGTGATGTGGTCCGAGCACTGCTCGTACAAGAGCAGCAAGGTGCACCTCAAGCAGTTCGGCGACAAGGCCCCCGCCAGCGACGCGATGCTCGTCGGCATCGGTGAGAACGCGGGCGTCGTGGACGTCGGCCAGGGGTACGCGGTCACCTTCAAGGTCGAGTCGCACAACCACCCCTCGTACATCGAGCCCTACCAGGGCGCGGCCACCGGCGTCGGCGGCATCGTCCGCGACATCCTCGCCATGGGCGCCCGCCCGGTCGCCGTCGTGGACCCGCTGCGCTTCGGCGCGGCCGACCACCCGGACACCCGGCGCGTGCTGCCCGGCGTCGTCGCCGGTGTCGGCGGCTACGGCAACTGCCTGGGCCTGCCGAACATCGGCGGCGAGGTCGTCTTCGACCCCTGCTACCAGGGCAATCCGCTGGTCAACGCGGGCTGCATCGGCGTGATGAAGCACGAGGACATCCACCTCGCGCAGGCGTCGGGCCCCGGCAACAAGGTGATCCTGTACGGAGCCAGGACCGGCGGCGACGGCATCGGCGGCGTCTCGGTGCTCGCGTCCGAGACCTTCGAGTCGACCGGACCGGCCAAGCGTCCGGCCGTGCAGGTCGGTGACCCGTTCCAGGAGAAGCTCCTCATCGAGTGCACCCTGGAGATCTTCGCCGAGAAGCTGGTCGCCGGTATCCAGGACCTCGGCGGCGCCGGGCTCTCCTGCGCGACGAGCGAGCTGGCGTCGGCGGGCTCCGGCGGCATGCGGGTCGAGCTGGACACCGTCCCGCTGCGTGACTCGTCCCTCTCTCCCGAGGAAATCCTCATGAGCGAGTCGCAGGAACGCATGTGCGCGGTCGTCGAGCCCGACAAGGTCGACCGGTTCATGGAGATCTGCGAGAAGTGGGACGTCATCGCGACCGTCATCGGTGAGGTCACCGAGGGCACCCGCCTGGAGATCTACTGGCACGGCGAGCAGATCGTGGACGTGCCGCCGCGCTCCGTGGCGCACGACGGCCCGGTCTACCACCGGCCGTACGCCCGCCCCGAGTGGCAGGACGCGCTCCAGGCCGACGACGCGGGCAGGCTCGCCCGGCCGGCGGACCCGGCCGAGCTCCGCGAGCAGGTGCTCCGGCTCGTGGGGTCGCCGAACCAGGCGTCGAAGGCGTGGATCACCGACCAGTACGACCGCTTCGTGCAGGGCAACACGGTGCTGGCGCAGCCCGAGGACGCGGGCATGGTCCGCATCGACGAGTCGACCAACCTCGGCGTGGCGATGGCGACGGACGGCAACGGCCGGTTCGCCAAGCTCGACCCGTACGCGGGCGCGCAGCTCGCGCTGGCGGAGGCGTACCGCAACGTCGCCGCCTCCGGCGCCCGGCCGCTCGCCATCTCCGACTGCCTGAACTTCGGCTCGCCCGAGGACCCGGCCGTCATGTGGCAGTTCGCCGAGGCCACGCGCGGTCTCGCGGACGGCTGTCTCCAGCTGGGCACCCCGGTCACGGGCGGCAACGTCTCGCTCTACAACCAGACCGGTGAGACGGCGATCCACCCGACGCCGGTCGTCGCCGTGCTCGGTGTGATCGACGACGTCACGCGCCGCACCCCGATCGCCTTCAAGGAAGAGGGCCAGCTCCTCTACCTGCTGGGCGACACCCGCGAGGAGTTCGGCGGGTCGGCCTGGTCGCAGGTCGTCCACGACCACCTGGGCGGGCTGCCGCCGAAGGTGGACCTGGACCGCGAGAAGCTGCTCGGCGAGATCCTGATCTCGGGATCGCGCGACGGCATGATCGACGCGGCCCACGACCTGAGCGACGGCGGTCTGATCCAGGCCGTCACCGAGTCGTGCCTGCGGGGCGGCAAGGGCGCGCGGCTGGTCGTGCCGGACGGTCTGGACGCGTTCACGTTCCTGCTGAGCGAGTCGGCGGGCCGCGCGGTCGTCGCGGTGCCGCGCAGCGAGGAGCTCCGCTTCACCGACATGTGCGCGGCGCGGGGGCTGCCCGCGACGCGGATCGGTGTGGTGGACGGTGAAGAGGTCGAGATCCAGGGCGAGTTCAGCATCCCGCTGAGCGAACTGCGCTCGGCGCACGAGGGCACGATCGAGGCCCTGCTGTCCTGACCGCCCCCGCGTCCGCCCCCAATCGCCGGACGGGCCGCCACACGTAGGCGGCCCGCCCGGCGATGGGTGTCGTGCCCGGCGCCCACCGGAACACCGGGAGAGGCAGCGCGCGGGCGGTCCTACGGCGTGGCGCCGGCGCCGGGCGCCGCGCGGGGTCGCCCCGGCGGTGAGACGACGTGCCCGGGAGGCACGATGCCGACGTGTCCGTGCCGTGCCCCGTGGCCGGTCGGCCCCCTGCCGCGCGAGAGCGCGCGGCAGGGGGCCGAGCGGTTCGGCGCGGTCGGGGACGTGCGACGCACCCTCGCGTGTGCACCTCTGCCGATCGACTGGTGTCCGCCGGTGCCTCGGCGCCGGGGCACGC
Source organism: Streptomyces sp. NP-1717 (assembly GCF_022695985.1). GTDB lineage: Bacteria > Actinomycetota > Actinomycetes > Streptomycetales > Streptomycetaceae > Streptomyces. The sequence goes on from NZ_JAAPBF010000188.1 coordinate 14,242, forward strand.
TGTACTGCTCCGG
>NZ_JAAPBF010000189.1 GCF_022695985.1 Streptomyces sp. NP-1717
GGACTAGGCCGTGTTTCGAAAAAGGCGGGACTTTCGAAACACGGCCTAGTCCTGATGGGCCACCCCGAACCACCCGAACGGACAGCCCAGTTGGGCTGAACCGTCCGGGCGGGTGACACGTCCTTAAGCAGAGACGAGCGCTGCCGCGAAATCCCTGCGGAACGACGCCCGTGGGGCAACACTGGGGTACGGACCAAGAGAAACCGGGGGGCGGCCATGAATACATCGAGCCGCAGGACAGTCACCACGACGCAGCGAAAGAAACCATCCATGTGCCAGCATCAGCCAGCCTGCCCGACAGCCGAATCAGCCGACCGGGAAGCCGCGCGACTCGCGGCTCACCACCCGGAACAGGGCTGGAGCCTGCTGTGCAACGGTGTCCTGCTCTTCGAGGACACCGGTGAGCTGCTGCCCGACGGGCAGATCATCGCGCCGCACCGGCCGTCCGTGAGCGGACAGGTGATGACGGCGGCCTGACGCCGTCGGTACGAAGGGGGCCGGCCCGGAGAGTTCACTCCGCACCGGCCCCGACGCAGTGGTGCCGTCCGTCAGTTGTCGTAGTCGTCCAGCGGCGGGCACGAGCACACGAGATTGCGGTCACCGAACGCACCGTCGATCCGGCGGACCGGCGGCCAGTACTTGTCGGCCGGCGAGACCCCGGCCGGGAAGACCGCCTCCTGACGGCTGTACGCGTGCTCCCACTCCCCGCCCAGCGCGGCGGCCGTGTGCGGAGCGTTGCGCAGCGGATTGTCGTCCGCCGGCCACTCGCCCGACGCGACCTTCTCGATCTCGGCGCGGATCGCGATCATCGTCTCGCAGAACCGGTCCAGCTCGGTCAGGTCCTCGCTCTCGGTGGGCTCGATCATCAGCGTGCCGGCCACCGGGAACGACATGGTCGGCGCGTGGAACCCGTAGTCGATGAGCCGCTTGGCGATGTCGTCGACACTGACGCCCGTCGCCTTCGACAGCGGACGCAGATCCACGATGCACTCGTGCGCCACGAGTCCGCCCGGACCCGCGTACAGCACCGGGAAGTGCGGTTCCAGGCGCTTGGCGATGTAGTTGGCGGCCAGGACCGCGACCTGCGTGGCGCGCTTCAGGCCCTCGCCGCCCATCAGCCGTACGTAGGCCCAGGAGATCGGCAGGATCCCGGCCGAGCCCCAGGGGGCCGCCGAGATCGGTCCGACACCGGTCGCCGGTCCCGCGGCGGGCTGGAGCGGGTGGTTGGGCAGGTACGGCGCGAGGTGGGCGCGCACGCCGACCGGGCCGACACCGGGGCCGCCGCCGCCGTGCGGGATGCAGAAGGTCTTGTGCAGGTTCAGATGCGAGACGTCCGAGCCGAACCGGCCCGGCTTCGCCAGCCCCACCAGCGCGTTGAGGTTGGCGCCGTCGACGTACACCTGACCGCCGGCGTCGTGCACCGCCGCGCAGATGTCGGTGATGTGCTCCTCGAACACCCCGTGCGTGGAGGGGTAGGTGACCATCAGGACGGCCAGTTCGTCGCCGTGCTTCTCGATCTTGGCGTGCAGGTCCTCGACGTCGACGTCACCGTCCTCGCAGGTCTTCACGACGACGACCTTCATACCGGCCATGACGGCGCTGGCGGCGTTCGTCCCGTGCGCGGACGACGGGATGAGGCAGACGGTACGGCCGGTGTCGCCGTTGGCCCTGTGGTACGCCCGTACGGCCAGCAGTCCGGCCAGTTCGCCCTGCGAGCCCGCGTTGGGCTGGAGGGACACCGCGTCGTAGCCGGTGACCTCCGCCAGGCGCTCCTCCAGCTCACGGATCAGAGTGAGATAGCCGCGCGCCTGGTCGGCCGGCGCGAAGGGGTGCAGCGCGGCGAACTCCGGCCAGGTCACCGGCTCCATCTCGGTGGTCGCGTTGAGCTTCATGGTGCAGGAGCCGAGAGGGATCATGCCCCGGTCCAGCGCGTAGTCCCGGTCGGCGAGCCGGCGCAGGTAGCGCAGCATCGCGGTCTCGGAGCGGTGCTGGTGGAAGACCGGGTGCGTGAGGTAGTCGTCGGTGCGCAGCAGAGAGTCCGGCAGCGCGTCGCGGGACGCGGCGTCCAGGGCCTCGATGTCGCCCTTGACGCCGAACGCCGTCCATACGGCGGTGAGCTGCGCGCGCCCGGTGGTCTCGTCGCAGGCGAGCGAGACGTGGTCGGCGTCGACGAGGCGGAGGTTGACCCCGCCCTCGCGGGCGGCGGCCACCACGTCGGCGGCCCGGTCCGGGACCCGTACGGTCAGCGTGTCGAAGTAGGACTCGTGCAGGATCTCGACGCCGCCGGCGCGCAGACCGTCGGCGAGGAGGGTCGCGAAGCGGTGGGCACGCTCGGCGATCGCGCGCAGCCCGTCGGGACCGTGGTAGACGGCGTACATTCCCGCCATCACGGCGAGCAGGACCTGCGCGGTGCAGATGTTGCTGGTGGCCTTCTCGCGCCGGATGTGCTGCTCGCGGGTCTGCAATGCGAGCCGGTACGCCTTGTCGCCGTCGGCGTCCACGGAGACTCCCACGAGCCGTCCGGGGAGGCTGCGGGCGAACTTCTCGCGTACGGCCATGAATCCGGCGTGCGGTCCGCCGAAGCCCATGGGGACGCCGAACCGCTGGGAGGTGCCGACCGCGATGTCCGCGCCCAGCTCGCCGGGTGAGGTGAGCAGTGTGAGGGCCAGCAGGTCGGCGGCGACGGTGACGACGGCGCCGAGTTCGTGCGCCCGGTCGATGACGGGCTTGATGTCCCGTACGGCACCGGAGGCTCCGGGGTACTGGACGAGTACGCCGAAGACACCGCGCTCGGCGGCCTCGGCGGGGATTCCGTCGGCCAGGTCGGCGACGACGACCTCGACACCGGCCGGTTCGGCCCGGGTGCGGATCACGGCGACGGTCTGCGGCAGGGCGTCGGCGTCGACCAGGAAGACGCCGTCCTTGACCTTGCCGACGCGGCGGGCGAGGGCCATGGCCTCGGCGGCGGCCGTGCCCTCGTCGAGCAGGGAGGCTCCGGACGTCGGCAGGCCGGTCAGATCGGCCACGACGGTCTGGAAGTTGAGCAGCGCCTCCAGACGGCCCTGGGAGATCTCGGGCTGGTACGGCGTGTACGCGGTGTACCAGGCCGGGTTCTCCATCACGTTGCGCAGGATCACCGGCGGCGTGAACGTGCCGTAGTAGCCGAGACCGATCATCGGGGCGAGGACCTTGTTGCGGTCGGCGAGGGATCGCAGCTCCGCCAGGACCTCGGCCTCGGTGCGCGCGTCGGGCAGCCGGAGGGCCTCGGCGCTCTTGATCACGTCGGGCACCGCGGCGGCGGTCAGCTCGTCGAGCGAGCCGTAGCCGACCTGCGCGAGCATCTTCGCCTGGGCGGCGATGTCGGGGCCGACATGGCGCCGCTCGAAGGGCGTGCCGCGCTCCAGCTGGGAGAGCGGCGTGCGGTGGTCTGTCATTCGGGAGGCCTCCTGGTCTGGCGCGACCTGCGAGGGGCACCGATACACGGGTGCCCGGACGGCCTCCCCCTCTGTCACATCAACCTGAGAGTTTCACCGGTCCGCCGCGAGGCGGGCCGGCTTTCACCGTCGGTGAGAACCGATGCCGTCCGACACCTGTTCTGCTTTCCAGAGTGACCTCGTCCATGCGGTACGGGGGCCTGAGAGATTCCGGGGAGGATTTGCTCCTTCGGCGCCTCCGGCAGTCTCACCGGATGGCTCTCCCGCACGGGGTCGACAGCCACTGGCCAGCCTACCAGCGAGGTCTCGCCATGGAGTTCGAGTGGCCGATACCCGAGATGTGCCCTTTCGTAGGGTGAGGGAGCATGTGCGACCAGTTGGAGGGACCGTGCAGACCGACATCGATCCGCGCAACCTGATCGGCCGCAAGGCGTACGACCGCGACGGGCACAAGATCGGCACCGTCGACGAGGTGTATCTGGACGACGCGACCGGCGTACCGGAGTGGGCGGCGGTACGGACGGGGCTGTTCAGCCGGGACGCGTTCGTGCCGCTGGCCCCCAGCACGTACCGCAACGAGACCCTGCACGTCCCGTACGAGCGCGGCCTGATCAAGGGCGCCCCGGACTTCGGTGTCGGCCGCCATCTCTCCCCCGACCAGGAGATCCAGCTCTACCACCACTACCGGCTGGCCCTGCCGGAACCGGCGGCCCCGGAGACCCCGCCCCGTCCGGCGGACCGCGACTTCGGCCACGTGGCCGGCCGCGACGAACCGGGCGCCACCTCGTAGGCCGTATCCCTCAGGGGGGCGGTGCCGCCGGATCCTGTTCCGCCGCGACCAGGGGCAACGGCTCCGACAGCTCCAGGTCCGGATCGTCCGTACGGAAGGTCCGCACCCGGCCCGGGACCACCGACGTCGGTTCCTCGAACCGTACGGTGACCCGCCCCACGCCACTGCCCTGCACCCACCCGGCGCCGTATTCGGTGTGCCGCACGTCGTGGCCGGCCGGCCAGTGCCGCTCGGTGACCGCCTCCGCGTCTGTCTCCGGCTCCCGCTCCGGCCGCGGCTCGGACTCCTCCGGTGCGTCCGCGGGGTCCGCCTCACCGCCGGCGCCCGTGGCCTGCGCGTCCGCCGCCGCCTGCGCGAACAGATCCTCCTGGGTGTAGTCGGTCAGCCCCGTCACGCCCACCCCCAGCAGCCGGACCCCTCCGGTGGTGTCCAGGGACTCCAGCAGCCTCCCCGCGGCCTCACGGACCACGCCCGGGTCGTCGGTGGGCCCGCGGAGCGTCTCGGAGCGGGTGAGCGTCGAGAAGTCGTACCGCCGCACCTTCAGGACGATCGTCCGGCCCGAGTGCCCGGACCGCCGGAGCCGCTCCACACACCGGTCCGCCAGCCGGTCCACCTCGGTCCTGACCCGCACCCTGTCGTGCAGGTCGACGTCGAAGGTGTCCTCCACCGAGACGGACTTGGTCTCACGCTCGGCCACCACCGGCCGGTCGTCGTGCCCCGAAGCCATCCGGTACAGGGAGGTGCCGTGCGCCTTGCCCACGAGCCGTACGAGCTCGTCCTCGCCGGCCTCCGTCAGGTCGGCGATAGTGGTCATCCCCGCCCGGCGCAGGTGCTCGCCGGTGGCCGGTCCCACCCCGGGCAGCGTCCGTACGCTCATCGGCCCCAGCAGTTCGCGCTCCGTGCCCGGCTCGATGAGCAGCAGACCGTCCGGTTTGGCCTGCTCGGAGGCGATCTTCGCGAGCATCTTGGACCCGGCGAGCCCCACCGAACCGGTCAGGCCGGTCACGGCCCTGATGTCCCGGCGCAGGCGCTCGCCGGTTGCCCGCGCCGACGCCGAGTCGCGGGCGGATCCGCCCGCCTCCAGATCGACGAACGCCTCGTCCAGGCTCAGCGGCTCCACCAGCGGTGACAGCCCGCCCAGCAGCCGCATCACCTGCTCGCTGACCGTGCGGTAGAGCGTGAAGCGCGGCACCAGATACGCCGCGTTCGGCGCGAGCCGTCTCGCCTGCGCCATCGGCATGGCCGAGTGGACCCCGAAACGCCTCGCCTCGTACGACGCCGTCGAGACCACCCCGCGCGGACCGAGCCCCCCGACGACGACCGGCTTTCCACGCAGGCTCGGCTTCGCGGCCTGCTCGGCGGCGGCGAAGAAGGCATCCATGTCGAGATGCAGGATGGTCGGCGCGGGTCTCACCCCACCGATGCTCCCCTACACCACTGACAATCGCCCCGGAGCGGGGGTTCAGACGGCCCGGTCGCGGCGTCTGCGGGCGAGCTCGTCGGCGGGGTTGTGGCCGATCAGGGTCTCGCCGGTGTCGACGCGCTCCCCGTGCAGCTGTGAGAGCGCCGTTTCGACGTCTCGCCACACCACCCCGACCGCGATGCCGAAGATGCCCTGACCGCCCTGGAGGAGGTTCACGACCTCGTCCGGGGACGAGCACTCGTACACCGTCGCGCCGTCGCTCATGAGCGTCATGCGCTCCAGGTCGGCCGCCTCGCGCCCGCACAGGTGCCGGAGGGCCGCCCGGATGTTCTGGAGGGCGACGCCGGTGTCCAGGAAACGCTTCACGATCTTGAGGAAGACCACGTCCCGGAAGCTGTAGAGCCGCTGGGAGCCCGACCCTCGCGCGGGGCGCACACTCGGCTCCACGAGCCCCGTGCGCGCCCAGTAGTCCAACTGGCGGTACGTGATGCCCGCCGCCGCGCAGGCCGTCGGTCCCCGGTAGCCGACCGTGTCGGTCGTGGGGTCGGACGTACTGCCGTGAAGCGGGTACGGGTCGTTCGCCGTACCGTCGCCGCTGCTTCTCACACCGACCTCCGTCCTTGACCTGCCCCGTCGACGGTAAGCAGTCCCTTCGGGCGCGTCAACGATCGCCACGCTGGGCACGCCGAGTGATAATCACCCTGAGGGTGGTTTCGCGTACCCCGTCACCGGGAAAGGCTGGTCGAATGCGCTGGCAGAGTCCGGTATGACGGGCGTCGGCCGGTCACCGCTCACTGGCTGTTGGTCCCGAAATCCTCCGGAGAGATCTGGTCGAGGAATTCGCGGAACTTCTCGACCTCGTCCTCCTGCTCGTCGGGGATGGCGATGCCCGCGTCGTCCAGCACCCCGTCACTGCCGTAGATCGGCGTGCCGGTGCGCAGCGCCAGCGCTATGGCGTCGGACGGCCTGGCACTCACCTCGACACCGCTCGCGAAGACCAGCTCCGCGTAGAAGACTCCTTCGCGCAGGTCGGTGATGCGCACCTGCGTCAGTTCCTGGCCCACTGCCTCAAGGACATCCTTGAAGAGGTCATGGGTCAGTGGTCGGGCCGGTGCCATGCCCTGTTGGGCGAAGGCAATAGCGGTAGCCTCCCCAGGCCCGATCCAGATGGGAAGGTACCGGTCGCCTCCCACTTCACGCAGGAGCACGATCGGTTGGTTGGAGGGCATTTCCACCCGGACACCCACGACGTCGAGCTCGTTCACACAGCAACCCTAGGACGTGCCCGGTCGGTTTGGGTAGTCGGACTCCCCCAAGATCAGGTAAGCCGGACCCCGAGAGCGGTCTGCACCAGTGCCGCGTGCAGCCGCACGGAGAGCGCGGCGAGCTCCTTCGTCGCGGCCTCGGCATGGGCTCTGGTCTGCGGATTGCGGTGCCGGCGCAGGGGAGCGACGACCTGCTCGACCAGTCCGGCCTCACGGTCGGCGGCCGCTTTCACCGCTCGCAGATGGCGTGGTTCCAGACCGAATCTTCCGAGTTCCGCGACAATTTTTGCCACCGTCACGGTCTCGGAGTCGTAGCCGCCGTCCGCCATCGGGGCGATGAGCCCGTACGACTCCCACTCCTCCAGCTCGCTCTCGCCCGCGTCGGTGGCCGCCAGCAGCTCCGCACGGCCGATCGTCGGGGCGGTGGGCAGCTCGGGCTCGGCGTCCCATGTGGAGCCGATGAGCTCCCGCTGGGCGCCCTGGGAGGCCGGTGCGGGCAGCGGGAGCCGCTCGCCGCGTGCGACCGCGTCCAGATGCTCCCTGATGACCTTGAGGGGCAGATAGTGGTCCCGCTGCATGCGCAGGACCTGGGTCAGGCGCTCGATGTCCTCGGTACCGAACTTCCGGTACCCCGACGGGGTACGCCGGGGCTCGACGAGACCTTCGGACTCCAGGAACCGGATCTTGGAGATGGTGACCTCGGGGAACTCGTCCCTGAGCTGGTTCAGCACCATGCCGATGCTGACCAGACGGTCACCCGTGGGGGCGGTGCCGTGACCGGCACCGCCCGTCGGCGGTCGCAGCATGGACCTTCCCTGAAGGGTCACACGCCCCGCTGGCTCGCGTAGAAGACCAGCCGGTACTTGCCGATCTGGACCTCGTCGCCGTTCGACACGGCCACGGCGTCGATCCGCTCCCGGTTGACGTACGTCCCGTTGAGGCTGCCGACGTCGGAGACCGTGAAGTGGCCCTCGGGGCTCCTGCGGAACTCGACATGCCGCCGCGAGACGGTGACGTCGTCGAGGAAGATGTCGCTCTGCGGGTGCCTTCCGGCCGTCGTCAGGTCGCCGTCCAGGAGGAACCGGCTGCCCGAGTTGGGGCCGCGGCGCACGACGAGGAGCGCGGAACCGAGCGGAAGCGCGTCCACCGCGGCCTGCGCCTCAGGCGAGAGCGAGGGAGCGGCCGTCTGACCCGTCGCCTCCGCCTCGTACGCCTCGAGGCCCGAGATGGAGATGGTCGAGGTCGTCTCCGAAGGACGCTCCGCGGGCGTTCCGGCCCTCAACGGCGCACCGCAGTTGGAGCAGAAACGACTGTCCTGGGTGTTGCGGTGCCCGCACCTCGTACAAACCGGCAAGGCCGCCATGGACGGACCCTCCTGACCGGGGGGAAACCCTCCACCCGTACTTGAGGTTGATGGTCCACCGAAACCTATGCCGCCGGAACTCGCGGGGTCAACAGACGACGCGCCCTGGCCGCCCGGATTGTCCCCGGCGCCCACCTCGTCGCGGAAGAGCGGACGCTCGCCGCCCTGCTCCGCGTCCTGGCCGTGGCGCGGTGCGCGATGCCGGGCGTTACCGCCGTCCTCGCGTGCACTCCTGCCGAACAACTTTCCAAACAACTTCACGGGCGATTCCCCTTGACCTGAACAGACCCGCCCGTGGGGCAGGACGAACCCTGAATGAACACACCTGCCGACTCGGACATCTTCACAACGTCCGTATCCATCAGACAGTTTCCACCACGCACCACGCGGAATGTGCGCCGACCCCCCGGAACCTTCTGCCCTGGTCCGCGCTTGCGCATGCGCCCCGGCCACATCACGACGACGACCGAGCGTAGTCAGGCCGCTGCGCGGGTCGCAAGGCGTCGACGACGATCTCGTCCGCGGCCGACACCGTGGCCGTGGCCTGCTCCTTCTCCAGCGTCTGCACGACACCTCCGGGGATGTTGAGCGCCGGCTCCAGATCCTGTGGTTTGCCGATCACCTTGAAACGGTAAGGGGCGCTGATCCGCTTCCCGTCCACCTCGATGTCACCGTCGCTGCCGGAGAGGTACGTCGCGGCGACCACCCGGACCCCGTTCACCTGAATGGCCTCGGCGCCGGCCGCCCGCAGCTCCTGGATCGCGTCGAGCAGCATGTCCGAGTCGATGCTGTCGCCGTGGTCCTGGACGGTGAGCGTGATGCCGGGCCCCTGAGCGGCGACCGTACCGGCCAGGATGCCGAGCTGCTGCTCCTTCTCCCGCGTCTGCTTACGCGCCTCCTCGGCCTGGTCGGAGCTGGTCTCCAGCTCCGTCTGCTGGTCGTCCAGCCGCTGCTTCTCGTCCTCCAGCCGCTCGGTGCGGCCGTCGAGCTCGTCCAGGATCCGTACGAGGTCCTCCTGGCGCGCGCCGCGCAGCGCGCTGTCGTCGTTGGTCGACCTGACCTGGATGGCGAGACCGAGTCCCAGCACGAACAGCAGGACGGCGACGATCAGTTGGGCCCGGGTGACACGCGGCGGCCACAGTCCGGCTGCGAGCCGCTGGCGGCCCGTGAGCTGCCGCGGCTCGGCGGACGGCGGGGGCGGCGGCGGGGTCTGTTCGCTGTTCATCGGCGTCACGCCCGGAAGACGTGCCGGCGGATCGCGGCAGCGTTGGAGAAGATCCGGATGCCGAACACCACGACCACACCGGTGGACAGCTGCGCGCCGACACCGAGCTTGTCACCGAGGAAGACGATGAGCGCCGCCACCACCACGTTCGACAGGAACGACACCACGAACACCTTGTCGACGAAGATCCCGTCGAGCATGGCCCGAAGCCCCCCGAAGACCGCGTCGAGAGCGGCGACGACGGCGATCGGCAGATACGGCTCGACCACCGCCGGCACCTCGGGTCGAACCAACAGTCCGACCACGACTCCCACGACGAGGCCAAGTACCGCGATCACGATGTGCCCTTCTCTGTGTCTGCCGCAGCCCCTCCGTCGCCCTTCCCCGGGTCGGCGGCCTTCGGCTCTGCTGTACGTACGATCAGGCTCGGCGCGGCAGGAAGGCGCACCGTCTCCTGGTCGGAAATGCTGGTGCGGACACCGAAGTTCTCCTGCAGCGAGTGCAGGTACTGCCCGTCGGCGCTGTCCTGGAATGCGGTGCTCAGGTTTTTCCCGTCCCCCACGGCCAGCACCGTGTACGGCGGCGCCAGCGGCTTGTTGTCGACCAGTATGGCCTCACCGGCGGCCCTGATCGCCGAAAGGGCCGTCAGACGCTGGCCGTTGATGGACACCGCCTCTGCCCCGGACTCCCACAGACCGTTGATGATCTGCTGCATGTCCCGGTCCCTGACCCGGCCGTTGTCCGAGAAGTTGGTGCTCTCGCGGGGGCCGCCGGCGCTCTCGTCGGCGGTCTTCGCGTCGTCGACGACGAGCTTCACGCCCGGCCCCTCGACCTCCGTGGAACCCGACAGGAGCGCCACCAGTTCGCCCTGTTCGCCGCCGTGGTCCCGCAGCGCCTCGCGCTGCTGGGCGCCCACTTCGTCACGGAGCTTGTCCACCGTCCGTTCGAGGGTGTCCGCGGACGCCGTCTCGGCGTCGATCCGGTCGATCAGCTCCTCGCGCTCCTTGGCGACGACCGGCGCGTCGATCCGCGCCTCGGCCGCGCCCACGGTGACGACCAGCGCGGCCAGTACGAGCCCCGCCGCCAGGCCCAGCTTCGCCCGCAGCGTACGGGGCAGTCCACCGTCCTCGGCGTCCCTGCGGGCGGCCGCCTCGGCGTACCCGTCGTCCAGGCTGTGGTCCATCACATTGTTCAGCAGCGACATGGACGCGTCGGGACGCCGGGGTGGCGACGGTGTGCTCCGAACGGGTGGCTGCTGCGGCATGCCGCACATCGTCGCACGGCACGGGCGTTACCGCCGAATGGCCCCACCGGTGTGCCGGAGGGCGTCGGCCACCCGCCTCCGGCACACCGTCATCAGGTCACTGACCTGCGCTGTCCACGACCGCCGACCACTCGTCGAGCAGAGCCTGGGCGGAGGCGTCGTCCGGCCCCTCGGCCCACAAATGGGTGACGGCCTCGGCGGGCGCCGGAAGCACCATCACCCACCGTCCGTCGGCCTCCACGACCCGGACTCCGTCGGTCGTGTCGACGTCCCGGTCGCCGGCCGCCTCCACAACCCGCCGCATGACCAGACCCTTGACGGCCCAGGGGGTCGCCAGATCCCGGCGCAGCACATGGGCGCGCGGAATACGGGCGTCGATCTGGCTGAGCGTGAGCTGCGTACGGGCGACCAGACCCAGCAGCCGTACGAAGGCCGCCGTGCCGTCGAGGAGGCTGCTGAACTCCGGAACGATGAACGCGCCGCGGCCGTCGCCGCCGAAGATCGTGGCATCCTCGCGGCCGACCCGTGTCAGGTCGTCGGGCGACGTGGTCGTCCACTCGACCTGGGTCCCGTGGTACGCGGCGACCTGCTCGGCGATCCTGGTGGTGGTGACGGGCAGCGCCACCCGCCCGCTGCGCCGCTCGGCGGCGACCAGGTCGAGCAGCACCAGCAGGGCGCGGTCGTCCTCGATGATCCGGCCGCGCTCGTCGACGAGCGACAGCCGCTCACCGACGGGGTCGAACCGCACCCCGAACGAAGCCCGCGCCGACGCCACGATCTCGCCGAGCCTGACCAGCCCGGACCTGCGGGACTCGACCGTCTCGGTGGGACGCGCCTCGTCGAGGCCCGGGTTGATGGTCAGCGCGTCGACACCGAGCCGCCCGAGAAGACTGGGCAGAACAAGCCCCGCGCTGCCGTTGGAGGCGTCGACGACGACCTTGAGCCCGGCCTCGGCGATCCCCGACGTGTCGACGTTCCTGAGCAGCGAGCCGGTGTACGAGTCGAAGACGCTCGCCGGGAAGTGCAGGTCCCCGATCTCGCCCGGGAAGGCCCTGCGGTACTCCTGCCTCGCGTACACCCGGTCCAGCTTGCGCTGCCCGCCCTGGGAGAGGTCGGCGCCCCGTTCGTCGAAGAACATGATGTCGACGGAGTCCGGCACACCGGGCGTCGTCCGGATCATGATGCCGCCGGCGCTGCCACGCCCGGTCTGCTGGCGGGCGACCGGCAGGGGCACGTTCTCCAGGTCGCGTACGTCGATGGCGCTGGCCTGGAGGGCGGAGATCACGGCCCGTTTGAGAGCACGCGCACCACGCGAGTGGTCGCGCGCGGTGGTGACGGTGGAGCCCTTCTTCAGCGTCGTCGCGTACGCGCCCGCCAGCCGCACGGCCAGCTCGGGGGTGATCTCGACGTTGAGAATCCCGGAGACCCCGCGCGCGCCGAAGAGATGCGCCTGTCCCCGCGACTCCCAGATCACCGAGGTGTTGACGAAGGCGCCGGCCTCGATGGTCTTGAACGGATACACCCGGACATTGCCCTGGATGATCGATTCCTCGCCGACAAGACACTCGTCACCGATGACCGCGCCGTCCTCGATCCGGGAGGCGCGCATGATGTCGGTGTTCTTGCCGATCACACAGCCACGCAGATTGCTGTGCTGCCCGATGTACACGTTGTCGTGCACGACGGCCCTGTGGAGGAATGCCCCTGACTTGACGACCACGTTGGACCCGATGACGGTGTGCTCGCGAATCTCGGCGTCCGCCTCGACCTTGGCGTAGTCACCGATGTAGAGCGGCCCGCGGAGGACGGCGTCCGGATGGACCTCGGCGCCTTCGGCGACCCACACTCCGGGGGAGATCTCGAACCCGTCGAGATCGACGTCGACCTTCCCCTCCAGGACATCCGCCTGGGCCTTCACATAGCTCTCGTGCGTCCCGACGTCTTCCCAGTAACCCTCGGCGATATAGCCGTAGACGCGCTTGCCCTCCTTCATGAGCTGGGGGAAGACGTCGCCCGACCAGTCGACGGAGGTGTCGGCCTCGACGTAGTCGAAGACCTCGGGCTCCATCACGTAGATGCCGGTGTTCACCGTGTCCGAGAAGACCTGACCCCAGGTGGGCTTCTCCAGGAAGCGCTCGACCTTCCCCTCCTCGTCCACGATCGTGATGCCGAACTCCAGTGGATTCGGCACACGGGTCAGACACACCGTGACCAGTGCGCCCTTCTCCTTGTGGAAGGCGATGAGGTCCGTCAGGTCGAAGTCGGTGAGAGCGTCACCGGAAATGACGAGAAAAGCGTCGTCCTTGAGCGCCTCTTCGGCGTTCTTCACACTCCCCGCGGTGCCGAGCGGCTTCTCCTCATTGGCATAGGTGAGTTCCATTCCAAGCTCTTCGCCGTCACCGAAGTAATTCTTCACGAGCGAGGCGAGGAACTGAACGGTGACAACGGTCTCACTGAGCCCGTGCCGCTTCAGCAAACGCAGCACATGCTCCATGATTGGCCGATTCGCCACCGGCAGCAACGGCTTGGGCATGCTCGAGGTCATGGGACGAAGACGTGTGCCTTCGCCGCCAGCCATCACGACTGCCTTCATGTCGGAAGCGTCCTCCTTGAAGAGACGGTCTCGCCGACGTCACCCATCTGAACAGGCCGCATGGCAGGCATCAGGTGCGGGCCGGCGACTCTGCACGGCACCACATCGACGAGCTCAATCGGCCACTCTGTCCGCTCTGACGAGCCGGCGGACCTGGACCACGTAGAGGATCCCTGCCCACCAATACAGAGTTGTACCCCATCCAGCGAACGCCCATCCGAAAACTTCGGCAAGTGCTGCGAGCCATCCGCTCCCGTCGCTCAGCAGAAGCAACGGGAAGGCATACATCAAGTTGAAGGTAGCCGCCTTTCCCAGGAAGTTCACCTGGGGAGGCGGATAGCCGTGCCTGCGGAGGATACCCACCATCACCAGCAGCATCAGCTCGCGCGCCAGAAGCGCCGCGGTCAGCCAGAGGGGCAGGATCTCGCGCCAGGTGAGGCCCACCAGGGTGGAAAGGATGTACAGCCGGTCAGCGGCGGGGTCCAGAAGGCGCCCCAGGTTGCTGATCTGGTTCCAGCGGCGAGCGAGGTAACCGTCGAGATAGTCGGTCACGCCGCTGAGCATCAGGACGAGCAATGCCCAACCGTCGCTGTTCGGTCCGCCGAACTCCGGGCGGAGGATGAGCCACAGGAAGAGCGGCACGCCCAGGAGGCGAGCCATGCTCAGGATGTTGGGGATGGTGAACACCCGGTCCGTCTGGACGCGGGTCTCCTGAACCTCCACCCGGGGGCCTCCTGTGCGGGGATGTACCGACGATGCCCCCTGACCTTACCCGGACGGACCGCCGGCGGACGCCGTGGGGTTTGGGGTGTGGAGTTGGACCGACGGCCGTGGAACGGGGTCTTGAACGCAGA
>NZ_JAAPBF010000019.1 GCF_022695985.1 Streptomyces sp. NP-1717
GAAGTCGGCGGCGACCGTCTTCAGCGTGGGTTCCCAGGCCCAGACCGTGACCGTGCCGCCCGCGAAGAACCCGCCGTCCCGCCCACGAAGAAGTGGAAGCACCTCCATGCGCCGAACCACCGGCCGCCTGCTGCGCGGCATCGCCCTCCTCTCCGTCCTCGCCCTGGGCGCGACCGCCTGCGGCGGCTCCGACGGCGACAGCTCCGACCAGAAGCCGGTCTCCGCCGACGACATCCAGGCGGCGTTGAAGAAGGGCGGCACGGTCACGGTCTGGGCCTGGGAACCCACGCTGAAGACGGTCGCCGCCGACTTCCAGGAGAAGTACCCCAAGGTCAAGATCGACCTCGTCGGTGAACGGTCCGGCGACAAGCACTACACCGCGCTGTCGAACGCCATCTCGGCCGAGAAGGGCGTCCCCGACGTCGCGCAGGTCGAGTACTTCGCGGTGGGGCAGTACTCCCTCACCAAGGGCCTCACCGAGCTGTCCCCCTTCGGCGCCGGCAAGCTGGCCGGCAAGTACACGCCCGGCCCGTGGAACGCCGTGAGCGACGGGGACAAGGTCTACGGCCTGCCGATGGACTCCGGCCCCATGGCGCTGTTCTACAACAAGAAGATCTTCGACAAGTACGAGATCGCGGTGCCGGCCACCTGGGACGAGTACGTCGACGCGGCCCGCGCACTCCACAAGGCCGACCCGAAGGTCTTCATCGCCAACGACGCGGGCGACGCCGGCTTCGCCACCAGCATGCTGTGGCAGGCCGGTTCGCGCCCCTACACCGTCGACGGCACGAAGGTGAAGGTCGACTTCTCCGACGCGGGCGCCAAGAAGTACACCGACACCTGGCAGCAACTCCTCGACGAGAAGCTCCTCGCGCCCGTCAACGGCTGGACCGACGACTGGTACAAGGGCCTGGGTGACGGCACCATCGCCACGCTGGCCACCGGCGCCTGGATGCCCGCCAACTTCGTCACGGGCGTGCCGAAGGCCGCGGGCGACTGGCGCGCGGCACCGATGCCTGCCTGGACCGAGGGTGACAAGGCGAGCGCGGAGAACGGCGGCAGCTCCCTGGCCCTGCCCGCGCTGGGCAAGAACAAGGAACTCGCCTACGCCTTCGCCGAATACGCGAACGCCGGTGACGGCGTGCCGACCCGCGTCGAGCAGGGAGCCTTCCCGGCGACCACGGCGGAGCTGCGCTCCGACGAGTTCCGCGACACCGAGTTCGAGTACTTCGGCGGGCAGAAGGCCAACGAGATCTTCGCCGACTCCGCCGCCAATGTCGCCGACGACTGGGCATACCTGCCCTTCCAGCAGTACGCCAACTCGATCTTCAACGACACCGTCGGCAAGGCGTACGTCTCGGACACCGAGCTGGCCGCCGGCCTGAAGTCCTGGCAGGACGCCTCGGTCAAGTACGGCAAGGAACAGGGCTTCACCACCGTCGAGTAGTCCGAGCGGCCCCAGCGGCCGAGCGCAAGCAGCGTAAGCACCCGAGCAGTTCGAGGGGCCGGGGCGGCCCGCGCTGTGCGCGTCGTCGCGCCGCCCCGGCCCGCACGGCCGTGAGCCCCCGCGTCACACCGGAAGGACCAGCCATGATCTCCACCCTCCTGTCCCGGCCGCACGGGCCGGACGGTGACCGAACCCCGCGCCTCGTCTACGGCGCCGACTACAACCCCGAGCAGTGGCCTCGCGAGGTGTGGAAGGAGGACGTACGGCTGATGCGCGAGGCCGGCGTCAACCTGGTCTCCGTGGGGATCTTCTCCTGGGCCCGGCTCCAGCCGGCCCGGGACGACTGGGACTTCGGCTGGCTGGACGAGGTGATGGACCTGCTGCACGCGGGCGGCATCGCCGTCGACCTGGCCACCGCCACCGCCTCCCCGCCGCCCTGGCTCACCACGGCCCACCCGGAGATCCTCCCGGTGACCGCCACCGGCGAGACGGTGTGGCCGGGCGCGCGCCAGCACTGGCGCCCCACCTCTCCCGTCTTCCGCACCCACGCGCTCGCCCTGGTGCGGAAGATGGCCGAGCGGTACGCGGACCACCCCGCCCTGGTGGCCTGGCACGTCTCCAACGAGCTGGGCTGCCACAACGTCTACGACTACTCGGACGACGCCGCCCGCGCCTTCCGCGACTGGCTGCGCGCCCGCCACACCACGCTCGACGGGCTCAACCACGCCTGGGGCACGGCGTTCTGGTCCCAGCGCTACAGCGACTGGGAACAGATCCTGCCACCCCGGCTGGCTGCCTCCCACCCCAATCCCACGCAGCAACTGGACTTCAAACGCTTCTCGTCCGACGCGCTGAAGGACCACCTGCGCGCGGAACGGGACGTCCTGCGGGAGATCACCCCCGATGTCCCCGTCACCACCAACTTCATGGTGATGGGCGGGACCAGGGGCATGAACTACCCCGACTGGGCCGCCGAGATCGACTTCGTCTCCAACGACCACTACGCCCACCCCGGCCCCCAGGACCGGGACGAGATGTCCTTCTCGGCCAACCTCACCAGCGGTATCGCCGGCGGTCGTCCGTGGTTCCTCATGGAGCACTCCACCAGCGCCGTCAACTGGCAGCCCGTCAACGTCCCCAAGCGGGAGGGCGAGCTGGCCCGGGACTCGCTGCTGCACGTCGCGCACGGAGCCGACGCCGTGGCCTTCTTCCAGTGGCGCCAGTCGGCGGCCGGCGCCGAGAAGTACCACTCCGCGATGGTCCCGCACGCCGGACCCGACAGCGACGTCTTCCGCGCGGTCACCCGCCTCGGACAGACCCTGCGGGCACTGGCACCGGTCGCGGGCGCCGAGCGTGAACCGGCCCGGGTCGGCATCCTCTTCGACTGGGACTCCTGGTGGGCCGGCGAGCAGGACTCGCATCCCACGTCCCGGCTCGACTACCGGCAGGAAGCGCTCGACTGGTACTCCGCCCTGCTCGCCCTCGGCGTACGGGCCGACGTCGTCACCACCGGAACCGATCTCGAACGGTACGGACTCCTGATCGCGCCCGTACTGCACGTGGTCCCCGCGGCGCTGGCCGGGCGGCTCACACGGTACGTCGGCGACGGAGGGCACCTGGTCACCACGTACTTCTCCGGTGTCGTCGACGAGAACGACCACATCTGGCTCGGCGGCCACCCCGGAGCACTGCGCGAGCTGCTGGGCATCCGCATCGAGGAGTTCGGTCCGCTGCTCGACGGCGAGAGCGTCGCACTGGACGGCGCCGGCCCCGGCACCCTGTGGACCGACCGGATCACCGTCACCGACCCCGAGGCGGAGGTACTGGCCCGCTACCGGACCGGGGCGTACGCCGGCCGGCCCGCCGTCACCCGCCGTACGGCGGGCCGGGGCTCGGCCGCGTACGTCTCCACCAGGCTCGGCGTGAACGGCCTCGCCGGTCTGCTGCCGGAGCTGCTCGCGACCGCCGGCGTGGTGAGCGAACTGCCCGTGCCGCTGCGCGGAATCGTCGAGCAGGTGGTACGCCGCGACGCCGGGAGCCGCTATCTGTTCCTGGTCAACCGGACCGACGGGCCGGTACCGCTGACCGGAGTCACCGGGGAGATCCTGACGGGACGGACCGACGCGGACGGCGTGCTCGTCCTCGGGCCGAGGGAAGTCGCCGTACTGCGACAGCCCAACCCCTGACTCCCGCGCTCCGCACCCGCATGTGAACGGCGCCGTCACCGGGTCGGGACCGTTCTGCCCCGGCGGGCAGGACGGTCCACCGCGCCGCCGACGGGCGTCTGCGGTCGATCTCTGAAGGCCGTGGCCCTCCGTGCCGTCGAATGAGTTCGACTCTTCAAGAACCTTGACCGGGCCATGACCCGCACCCACTATGGGAGCGCTCCCACTGATTCAAGGCTTGACGCGCCGTGGGGCGATGCTTCGCCATGCGGCGCTCCGCACCAGATGTCCCGGACTGATCAGCTCCTTGGACGGCACCCCCACCCGCATTCGGCATCGGGCCGCCGCGACCATCGGCGCGCCCCGGACGGAGAGTGACTTCAGCCATGAGATCTCGTACGGCCTTACTGGCCGCCGCCGCCCTGACAGCAGCCGCCACCGGAACAGCGACCGGCGCCAGCGCGGCCCCCAACGGGGCCGCCGCCGCGGGCTGCACCGTCGCCTACACCGTGCAGACCCAGTGGGACTCCGGTTTCACCTCCGGCGTCACGGTCACCAACACCGGTGACGCGGTGAGCGGCTGGAACCTCACCTGGTCCTTCGCCGGCAACCAGCGCGTCACCCAGGGCTGGAACGCCGACATCGCCCAGAGCGGCGCCGGCGTCACCGCGAGGAACGTCGCCCACAACGGCACGCTCGCCACCGGCGCCTCGACTTCCTTCGGGTTCAACGCCTCGTACAGCGGCAGCAACGCGACACCGGCGACGTTCAAGCTGAACGGCGTCACCTGTAACACAGGCCCTGTCGACCCGCCCGACCCCACCGATCCGCCCGGTCCCGGCGACCGCGTGAACAACCCCTACGCCGGCGCCAAGGTCTACGTGAACCCCGAGTGGTCCGCCAAGGCCGCCGCCGAACCCGGCGGCAGCCGCATCGCCGGCCAGCCCACCGGAGTCTGGCTCGACCGCACGGCCGCGATCGAGGGCGTCGGCGGTGCCATGGGCCTGCGCGACCACCTCGACGAGGCGCTGACGCAGAAGGGCTCCGGTGAACTCGTCGTCCAGCTCGTCATCTACAACCTGCCCGGCCGTGACTGCGCCGCCCTCGCCTCCAACGGGGAACTCGGCGCGACCGAGATCGGCCGCTACAAGACCCAGTACATCGACCCGATCGCCGCGATCCTCGCCGATCAGAAGTACGCCGGTCTGCGGATCGTGACGACCGTCGAGATCGACTCCCTGCCCAACCTCGTCACCAACACCACCCCGCGCCCGACCGCCACCCCCAACTGCGACACGATGAAGGCCAACGGCAACTACCAGAAGGGCGTCGGCTACGCCCTGAACAAGCTGGGCGACGCGCCCAACGTCTACAACTACGTGGACGCCGGCCACCACGGCTGGCTCGGCTGGGACGACAACTTCGGCGCGTCCGCGGAACTCTTCAAGACCGCCGCCACCACCGAGGGCGCCACACTCGGCGACGTCCACGGCTTCATCGTCAACACCGCCAACTACAGCGCTCTGAAGGAGAACCACTTCACCATCGACGACTCCGTCAACGGTGTCTCCGTCCGCCAGTCCAAGTGGGTCGACTGGAACCGCTACGTCGACGAACTCTCCTACGCCCAGGCCATGCGCGCCAAGCTCGTCTCGCTCGGCTTCGACACCAACCTCGGCATGCTGATCGACACCTCCCGCAACGGCTGGGGCGGCACCGCGCGGCCCGCGGCCCCCGGGCCGAGGACGAGCCTGGACGCCTACGTCGACGGCGGTCGCTACGACCGGCGCATCCACCTCGGCAACTGGTGCAACCAGTCCGGCGCCGGCCTCGGCGAACGGCCCCAGGCGTCGCCCGCCGCGGGGATCGACGCCTACGTGTGGGTGAAGCCGCCGGGCGAGTCCGACGGATCGAGCACGGCGATCCCGAACGACGAAGGCAAGGGCTTCGACCGTATGTGCGACCCGACGTACGAGGGCAACCCCCGGAACAACAACAACATGTCGGGGGCGCTGCCCGGAGCACCCCTGTCCGGACACTGGTTCTCCGCCCAGTTCCAGGAGCTCATGAAGAACGCGCACCCGGCGCTGTAGTACCTCTCCGCGGGGGCGAGTCGAAGCGCTTCGACTCGCCCCCGCGGAGCCGCGCCGCCGTACGGAGCTCAGCCCTCCTCTGAGGCGCGCCGGTGCTCCACGACGGAGTCGGGGCCGGGGGACATGATCGTCTCGTGCCCGTTCTCCGCCCGTACGCGGTAAGGGGGCGTGCCGTTCGTGCCCAGGACCTCAATGATCTCCACCACCTGATCGGTCATGCCCACGACTCGACCGTGGACCACAAGGCGGTCTCCCTTACTGGCGTGCATCTCACCGGTTCCTTTCAATGAGGGATCAGGTCCGACCCGATCGACCTAACCAGGCGTCACGCCCGTAGCGGCGAAACGACGCCTTGAGACACGATCAGCCGGGACGCAGTCACCCGTTCACGCCGCGCGGCCACGAGGAACCGCTGTCCGCGAAGTGACCGGTGCGCGTCCGGCCGTTGCGGGCGCGGCTCGCCCGCGCCTCGGCCGTCATGGAAGGACGGCCGCGCCGTGCCCACCGTCGACATCGTGATCACCTGTCCGGCGGCCGGCACCGTCGCCGGGATCGTGCCCACTCCGGGCGGGATCGGCTCCGTCGAGGCGGCGCTGCTCCGGGTCCGGCCGTCGGCGGGGGAGCGCCAGCAGCAGTGCGAGCGCCGTCCAGACGAACGCGTTACCGCCGATGAAGCCGTCGATGCCGCCCGCGTCGTACCGCCACAGCCACACGACGTAGCTGCACAGGATCACGTACACCGCGACCGCCACGGCCAACGGGCGGCCACGGCGCGGCGGTTCGAGGGCCCGGTCGGCGAGGACGGCGAGCGCCGGGAGCAGCCACACGAGGTGGTGCACCCAGGTGACCGGGCTGACGAGGCACGCGGCGGCGCCGGTCAGCGCGATGCCGCCGCGCACATCGCCCGCCGCCCTGGCCCTGTCGACCCGGTACGCCCACGCGCCGACGACGGCGGCGACGCCGAAGGCCCACCACAGCCGGGACGGTTCGGCCGGCGCGGAGAGCCGGGCGAGGACGCCCTGCCAGGACTGGTTGGAGACGTAGCTCAGATCACCGATGCGGCTGGTGTCCCAGAGGGCCGATGTCCAGTACGCGTGCGAGGCACCCGGTGCGCACCACACGGCGAGCAGGGTCGCGCCCACGGCGACGGCGGCGGCCGTACCGGCGGCACGCCACCGGCGGGTGACGAGGAGATGGCCGACGAAGATCGCGGGGGTGAGCTTGACCGCCGCGGCGAGTCCCACGCCGATGCCCGCCCACCGGCTGCCGGAGACCAGCAGACGGGCGTCGGTGAGGACGAGAGCCAGCAGGAGGAGGTTGACCTGGCCGAAGCTGACGCTGTCGTAGACCGGTTCCAGCAGGGCGAGCAGGCACAGGATCACGGCGTACGAGGTCCACCGGTCCAGTCCGTGACGGCGGATCACCGGTTCGGCGAGCCGGCGCAGGATCAGTGCCAGGGCGCCGAGGTTCGCCATGACGCCCGCGGTGACCGCGACGGGCCAGGTGAGCAGCGACAGCGGCAGCACGCACAGGGCCGCGAACGGAGGGTAGGTGAAACCGTACGTCTCGCCCGGCACCCGGTAGTCGTAGAGCCCGGCGCCGCGCAGCCCGCCGTCGGCGCCGGTCCAGTGGCGCACCGCGTCGTAGTAGACCCACAGGTCGAACCAGTCGCGGTGGTACGGGACCGTCGCGACGAAAGCCGTCACGCCCGCGCACAGCACACCCAGGAGCAGATGTCCCCGGCGCCGTGAACCGGACCACCACCGCGTCCTGCCGCTCTCTTCCCCGCCGCTCGCCTCCGTGCCCCGGCCCGTCATGCCGTCCGCCCCGGTTCCCGCGCGGTCAGTGCCACTTCGCCGCCCGACATCTCGCGCGCCCACCAGAGCGCGACCAGCGCGAACACCGCGCCGCACATCGCCAGCGCCAACTGGGCGCCGTCCGCGGCGACTCCACTCGGCAGCTGGGCCAGCGCGAGCACCCCGCTGGCGACGGCGACCACCCGGCGCGCCGGTCCCGGCGGGGCCGCCACCGCCAGCGGGAACAGCCCCCACAGCACGTACCAGGGGCGGATCGCCGGGCCGAGGACGGCGACCGCGATCAGGCTGAGGCCCAGCGCGTACACGGGGCTGTGCCGGGGGCGGCGCAGCCACACCAGCAGTACGGCGACGGCCGTCGCCACCAGGCCCACCGCGCGCCAGGCGTCCAGGGCGAACGGCGCCAGGTCGCTGCCCGCGCCGTGCAGCGCGGAAGTGGTCATCCGGCCGAGGAGAGAGGTGAGGGCCCAATTGTGCGGGGACACCGGGGTGTTGAGGGCGCCGATCCAGCCGTACCCGGTGCCGGTGAGGGCGGTCACGGCGGCGGTCGTCACCAGGGCGGCGCCGGCGGTCGCGCCCGTCGCTCCGAGCCACCGGTGGCGGCCGGTGAGCCTGCCTGCCCAGAACACGACGACCGCCAACAGACCCAGCGCGGCAGGCGCCTTGACCAGAGCGGCGAGGGTCATCAGGACAGCGCCCAGCACAGGGAATCGGCCCCTCGCGGCCACCAGCGCCACGCCGAGCAGACCCAGCATCACGGCGTCGTTGTGCGCGCCGGCCACCAGATGCAGCAGGAGCAGCGGATTGAGTGCCCCCAGCCACAGCGCGGCGCCCGGAGCGGTCCCACCCCGGCGGGCGAGCAGCACCAGCGAAACCACCATCAGGCCCACACCGAGCAGCGCGACCAGCCGCATACCGAGCAGCCCGGCCGAGAGCTCCGCCCCCGAGGCACGCGCGATCAGCGAGGCGAACGACAGGAACAGCGGACCGTACGGGGTCGGCGTGTCCCCCCAGAGGGGCGAGACCTGCGCGGCGAGCGGACCGCCGAGCCGGTCCGGGCCATGGGTGTACACGTCGATCCGGGCGTCCACCATCGCGCCCTGCGCCAGATAGCTGTACACGTCGCGGCTGAACAGCGGTGGGGCGGCCACCAGCGGTGCGGCCCACACCACCAGCGTGACCACCATGGCCCGCGTACCGGGCGGCCGGGGTCCGTGCACGGCGCGGCCCAGCCAGGCCCAGGCCGCGACGAGCAGCACGAGCCCGAAGTAGGCGCCGAAGAGTCCCACCGCCGCCGCTTCCGACGACGGTGCCGGGGCCTCACCGACCGGCAGGGCACCGGCACCCGCGCCGCCGACGGCCACAGCCGCGGAACCGGTGAGCCCCAGTAGCCGGCATCTGCGTATATGCGATTCATCGCCCGGGGTCAGCACGAAGGGAGCGTGCCTGCGGCCGATGGCGAGAAAGGAACGTGCGGTGCGCCGGGGGGAGTCCGGAACGTGTCGGGCACAGCGGCGGCGGGTGGCTCACCCCCCACGGTCCCCCCGCCGGGCGCACCCGTACGGCCTCAGGAGACCGCCGCCTCCACGGCCCCACCGGCGGGGACCGGGGCCAGGACCCGGGTGAGCCACTCGGTCCGGGTCCGGCGGGCCGTGGCCGCGATGTGCGCCTGTGGGTACAGCGCGTCGAATCCGTGGAAGCCGCCCGCCCAGATGTGCAGTTCGGCCTGGCCGCCCGCCGCCCAGATCCTGGAGGCGTAGGCGATGTCCTCGTCACGGAAGACCTCGGCCGAACCCGCGTCGACATAGGCGGTCGGCAGGTTCGAGACGTCGTCGGCCACCGCCGGTGAGACATGGCCGGGCACCTGTCCGTCCGCGATGTCTCCGAGGAGCGATCGCCAGCCGAACTCGTTCATCTCGCGGGTCCACACCCCGGGCTCGCCCGCGTACTGCCCGCTGGAGACCGTCACGTTGCGGTGGTCGAGCATGGGGCAGATCAGCACCTGCGCGGCGAGCGCCGGGCCGCCGAGATCGCGGGCCAGCAGAGCGACACCGGCGGCGAGGCCGCCGCCGGCGCTCGTCCCCGCGACGACGATCCGGGCGGGATCGATGCCCAGTTCGGCGGCGTGGCCGGCGGTCCAGAGCAGTCCTTGGTAGCAGTCGTCGACGGGGGTCGTGCCGGTCGCCTCCGGTGCGAGCCGGTAGTCCACGGTGACCACGACAGCGCCGAGCTCGTCGAGCCACTCCAGCGGGATGTCGATCTGCGAGAAGCGGTCACCCATGATCATCCCGCCGCCGTGTATCCAGTAGACGCACGGTGCGCCGACCGGGCTTCCGGTTCCGACCGGGCTTCCGGTTCCGGCGGGGCTGAGGACCGACAGGGCGATCGGCGTGCCGTCCGGGCCGGGCACGGTGACCTCGCGCCGGTCGATCGCGCGGCCGGCGAGCAGCGGCTCGACGGGCATCGTCGAGAACGGGCGGATCCGCGCGAGCGCCTCGGCGTCGAGTTCCGACCGCAGCGGCATATCGGCGAGCAGCGCGCGCAGTTCGGGATCGAGGGCGGGCCGGGAGACGGACATGGTGGAGACCTTTCGTCGGGCGACGCAACGGGGATCAGCGAGGGGAGGGGGCCCGGCCGGCATGCGGTGCCGCCTGGCGGGAACGGGGAAGGACCGGCCGGTCTCAGAAGGCCGCCCGGCCGCGGACCGGGACGTAGTCGGTGTACGAGGGCTCCCCGGCCAGCAGCCCGCCGGTCCGCGCGACGATGGCCTGGGCGGCCTCACCGGCGAAGGCGCGGTGGTGGTCCTCCTCGCTCGTCCACCCCTCGGTGACATGGACGACGGCGGGGTCGGACGCGGAGCGGGAGACGAGGTAGACGACGCAGTGTTCGCTCGCGCCGGGACTGCCCTCGTCCAGGCCGGTCAGCAGCAACTCGACGAGCTGATCACCCATCCCCGGCCTGGCGGTCAGGGTGGCGTTGAATCCGTAGGTGACGTTCATGACTGTCCTCTTTCTCGACTGTGGACTTCGGTGTTTCCATTGAAACGCTGTGACCTGCGGAGACGGTAGAACGATGCTCCTGAGCACTTGCACGATCCTCTCCAGGGGAAGACCGGAAGTCGGGTGGTGTGTTGCAATCGGGTCATGGATCCCGACGAGTTCCGCACCTTGCTCGACCGGCACGCCCGGCCCGACTGGACCACCGCCATCGACGGTGTGCTCATCTCGAAGGTCGACCGGCCCGACCCGCCGGCGCCCTCGATGTCCGGCACGGTGCTGGCGGTCATCGCCCAGGGCGCCAAACGGCTCGCCCTCGGCGACACGGTGTACGAGTACGGCGCCGGCCAGTACCTGGTCGCGTCGGTCGACCTGCCCGTCACCGGAGAGTTCACCCGGATCGAGCCCGGCCGCCCGGCGCTGGGATTCGGTCTCACGCTCGAACCCTCGGCCGTCGCCGAACTGCTGCTGGAGGCCGGCCCCGGAGACGCTCCCCGTACCGGCGGCGGCACACCGCCGGGGATCACGGTCAGCGACACTCCGCCCGCGCTGCTCGACGCGGTGGTCCGGATGCTGCGCCTGCTGGACGAGCCCCGGGACCGGGCCGTGCTGGCTCCGCTGATCAAGCGCGAGATCCTCTGGCGTCTGATCACCGGCGAACAGGGCGCGGCCGTCCGCCAGTTCGGGCTCGCCGACAGCAGCCTCAGCCATGTCTCCCGGGCCGTGCGCTGGATCCGCGAGCACTACGCGCAGCCCTTCCGCGTCGAGGACGTGGCGCGGCTCTCCGGGATGAGCGTCTCCGCCTTCTACCGCAACTTCCAGGCGGTGACCGCGATGAGCCCCATCCAGTTCCAGAAGCAGATCCGGCTCCAGGAGGCCCGGTTGCTCCTCGCGACCCGCCCGGGCGACATCACCGGGGTCGGACAGCGCGTCGGCTACGACAACCCGTCGCAGTTCAGCCGGGAGTACCGCCGCCAGTTCGGCACACCCCCCAGCCGGGACGCGGCCCGCCTCCGTACCACGGCGACCGCCCCCGCGGTGGTCCTTCCCTGACGTGACGAGCCATCAGCCGTCACCGGCCCCCGTCGTCGGCCGTCAGCTCACGCCGGTCGGTCACTTCGCCTGGGCGAGCTGCACCGCGTCGGGACCGGCGGGGAAGCGCAGCTGCCCGGTCGTGTCGTGCACGGCCCGCCACACCGTCTCGGCGACGTCGCTCTCCTTGGTGAACAGGTCCCCACCGGTGAAGTCGCCCATGGCCTTCTGCGCCCACGACAGATAGGCCGCCGGGACCAGCTCGTCCAGCGAGCCACCGTTCATCGCGTGGGCGGCGAAGTTCGTCGTCAGACAGGCGCCGGGCTCGACGGCCTTCGCCCGCACACCGAACGGCGCGAGTTCGAGCGCGAGTGAGGCGGTGAACCCCTCGACGGCCATCTTGCTCGCCTTGTAGACGGCCGAGAGCGGCATATGACCCAGTACCACACTGGAGGTCACGTTGACCACCACGCCGGAACCACGCTCGCGGAACTGGGGGAGTACCGCCTGGGTCGTCGCCATCACACCGAACGTGTTGGTCTCGAAGACCTCCCGCACCCGCGCCATGGGCGTGCCCTCGAACACACCGATCGACGGGATGCCCGCGTTGTTGACCAGTACGTCGACGGGCCCGGCCGCCTCGACGACGGCGGCGGCGCTCTCCGGCTCGGTCACATCGAGCCCGGCGACGCGAAGCCGGTCCGACTCGGGCAGGACACCCGCGCGCGGCGTGCGCATCGTGGCGATGACGTTCCACCCCTGCGCGTGGAAGTGAAGGGCGGTCTCCCGCCCGTATCCG
Organism: Streptomyces sp. NP-1717; assembly: GCF_022695985.1. GTDB lineage: Bacteria > Actinomycetota > Actinomycetes > Streptomycetales > Streptomycetaceae > Streptomyces. The sequence goes on from NZ_JAAPBF010000019.1 coordinate 12,347, forward strand.
GACGACGCACCAGTGATCAGGATCGTCTTCATGCCGTGCTCCTCGGGACGGTGGGAACCAGGGGGCGGGCTGACACCTTCCCGCTCCACTGAAGAACTTGTGATCCCATTGAACCGCCCTGACCTGCGGCGACAGTAGAATTATCGTCGCTTCGAGGTGCACGATCCTCTCTCGGTCCCCGCCCGGCTCCTCATCGGTTCGCCGTTCCCCCGGTTCCTCGGGTGTACGGGGCGAACAGCAGGGACCAGTTGGCCACGGTGGAGCGGGCGCCCATGTCGTCGGGTGTGTGCGCCTCCCACACCGTGGCCGCGTCGAGGAGATACATCAGGTGCCCGTGCGCGGCGCCGGCGTTCCCCGTCTCCAGCGCGCCGGTGGTGAAGGTGCGCTGTTCGTCGCGCCACACCAGGTCCGAGCTGTCGACCGAGGATCGCACCAACTGCGCCCAGTAGGGCTCGTCGTGGGCGCCCGTGCGCTGGCGCATGTGCTGTGCGGCGAACCGCGCCATGGCTCCCTCGTCGTCGATGAGCGGTGAGAGCACCTGGTCGGACGAGTGGTCGAAGCCGAAGAAGAGACGGCGGCCGTCGAGGACGAGCGATTCGATACCGCCGACCGCGCCGGTACGGCCGGGCAGCCCAGCGGTCAGGTCGACTGCCTCGTTCACCGCTGGTGGTGTGCCCGCCGCCGTTCCGTCGAATGCCATGGTCCGCCCCCTCGTCGTCACCCCGCCGGACTGTCAGAAGCCTGTTTATCGCATCCCACTGACAGCAGCGCCGACGGAAGTCCTCGCGTTCCGCGGATTCCGCTGTCGGCAGGACCCGGTGAACGGCACATCGCGGCCCGTCATCATGGCTGCCATGGGGAAGAACACGGCAGTGCGCCGACTCGACCTGGGGTATTTCATCCGGCCGGCTTCGGAGACGGGCGGCCCGCAGCCGCGAGTCGAACCCGTGCTCGCCTATCTGGTGCGGCACGAACAGGGACTGATCCTCTTCGACACGGGCATCGGCAGCGCCGACGCCGGGACCGAGGCGCACTACCGGCCCCGACGCCGAGCACTGCGAGAGGCGCTGTCAGCGGTCGGCGTCAGCCTCGGCGACATCTCACTGGTCGTCCACCCGGGCACACCCCGGGGCATCAGTCGCTGGTCCTTCGGCAGGGTGACGGCACCGTGATCCTCGCCGGCCAGGCACACGACTTCGCGTCCCGGTTCGCGTCGGACCAGCTGGCCCGCCAGGCCGCGCTGCACGGAGTGGAGCAGCCGCTTCCCGACTACGCGCACTGGCTGGAGCGGCTTGCCGATTTCGATCCGCGACGAGTGCTCTTCGCGCACGACTGCTCGGTCTGGGAACCCTCCTCCGACCGTCAGAGGGAGGATGTGGTGCCCGATATCTAGTGGATTATCCCGTACGTGAACAGGGCACTCAGGGTGCATGACTCCCTCGAACCCCGATCCTGATCCCGACCACACCCCCGGCCTGGAGCGCGGTGGTGGAGTGCCGCCGGGTGAGACGCCGCCGGCGGAGGGGAGCATGTCCGAAGCCGGTCCGCGAAATGATCCGCCGAAGGGGTGGGGTGCCGCCCCGCTGATCGCGATCGCCGTACTGGTCCTGGTGATGGTCATCGGCCTGGTGGGGTACGCGGTGTTCGTGCACGACTGAGCCCCCGGCCCTCTGGTGGGGGTGTCGCGTAGCTCAGCTGTCCGCCGCATACACTCGAACACGTGTCCGATTCACCGGAGGAGCGTCTGCGCGCGCTCCGATTCCTTCGCCGTGTTCAAGCCCGGGACCTCGCGCGCACCGACCGGTGGATCGCCGTCTGGGAGCAGCGTGCCGCCGAATGGGTCCGGCGGCAGGCGAAGCCGGCCGTTCCCGACTGGGCCCTCCAGTACGGAGTCGGCGGCCGGGCGGCGCGGCCGGCGATGGTGCACACCTCGCAGTGCTGGGTGCCCGGGGCCGCCATGGAGGGCATCGGCCGGGATCAGGCGATCGAGGCACTCACGCGTGGCGGTGTGCCGCCCTGCGTCATGTGCCGGCCGGAGAGGGAACTCGGCCTGCTCGACTGAGATCCCGCCCGCCGGGACCGGGCACGCCGACGTCTCGACGTGCCCGGCCGGAACCCGTCCCCCGGCCCCTACCGACCGAACACGCCACGCAGCGCCGCGAGCTTGCGCGGCAGGTCGTACTCGGCGCCTCCCTCGTGGCCGTTGTACGCGAACACCTCGATCTCCGCCGGGCCGGCGTAGGCGTGGTAGGCCGCGTACACCGTCGAGGACGGGCAGATCCGGTCCATCAGACCCACCGAGAACCACGCGGGCGCGGTGGCCCGCGCCGCGAAGTTGACCCCGTCGAAGTACGACAGCGTGTTCATCGCCTCCTCGACCCGGAAGCGGTGCCCGGACAGCCAGCGGGCGATCTCCGCGTAGGGTCCCGCGTCCGTGATCTGCGAGGCGCGCCGGAAGTGGCACAGGAACGGCACATCGGCGACCGCCGCCGCCACGTCCTCGCGCAGCCCCGCCACGGCCAGGGCCAGACCGCCGCCCTGGCTGCCCCCGAGGACCGCTACCCGGGAGGAGTCCACGGCCTCGTGGGACTTCGCCGCGTCGACGGCCCGCACCGCGTCGGTGATCAGCCGCCGGTAGTAGTGCCGGCCGGGATCCTCGATGCCCCGGGTCAGGAACCCCGGGGAGGACGAGCCGTGCCCGTCCGGGCCGAAGTCCGGAGTGTCCGAGGTGTTCTTGCCGCCGCCGCCCTGGCCCCGGTTGTCCATGACGAGGTGGGCGTAGCCGAGCGCGCTCCAGGTCAGCCAGGAGTACGGGATGCCACGGCCGCCGTTGTAGCCGATGTACTGCACCACCGCCGGAAGCGGCCCCGAGCGGACGCGCGGCAGCATCAGCCAGGCCCTGACCGCCTGGCCGCCCCAGCCGCGGAACGTCACGTCGAACACGTCCACGGTCGCGAATCCCGCGTCGTACGGCGCGAACGTGACGTCCAGTCCGTGGCGGGCCGTCTCGGTGAGCGTCTTCTCCCAGAAGGCGTCGAAGTCGGCCGGCTCCTCCGGCCGCGGGCGGTACTCGCGCAACCGCTCCAGGGGCATGTCGAACAGCAAGGCTCTAGCTCCTCTTCAGGGTGAGACTGAGCGTCGCGCCGTGCAGATCCGCCGTGTCGGCGGTGATCCGGACGCCCCGCCCGGTGGGGGTGACGCGTACGCCGGGGTCCGCCGCGACGACCGACAGACCGCGCCGGGCGAGGTCCACGACCACCGAGGACCGCAGTTGCGTCGGATCCGAGAGCGCCACCGTCACGGTCCGGCCCTCCGGCCGCACCAGCACCGAGACGGGGCCGTCCGCGGCGAGCTCCTGCGACGGCGCCGCACCCGCGGTCCAGAAGTTCGCGGCGAGCAGACCGTCGGCGCGGCGGCGTACGGCGTGTACGGCCGTCGAGTCGCAGACGAGTTCCACCGGTGGCGCCGCCGCCCACTGCCTGGTGCGCGCTGCGGACGCGGCCGGTGCCTGGATCCAGAAGTAGCCCGCGCCGTCCGGAGCGGCCCCGTGGTCCTGCCACAGCGTCAGATAGGGGCGGGTCACGGGGGTGTTCGTGCCGTACTTGAGGTTGATCTCCCGCCAGGTCGCGGTGCGCTCCTCACGCAGGGCGCGCAGTGTGGTGGGCTTCGGGAAGACGTAGCCGCCGGTCCCCTCGGCGTGCAGCCACCGCGCCCCCTCCAGCCGCGCCGACCAGCCGGCGCCGGTCGGGGCGGCCTTTCCGTCGACGAGGAGCGCGGCGCGCGGGTCGCGCAGCTTGCGGTTCTCCACGACGGTCTCGACCGGCCCCGCGTCCGCCGTGATGCCGGAGCCGACGCAGGCGATCACGTCGTCCAGACAGAACCAGCTCTTGAGGCCGTGCAGCGAACTTCCGTACGCGCGAAGCTCCATGCCGTACGCGCCGAGGGTCGTCCCCGGCAGCGCGGTGCCGCCCGCCCAGTCGGCCGTGCTCGTCGTGCGCTGCCCCGCCGCGTCCGCCGGCCTGCCCGCGACGACCGTGGTGCCGGGCAGTCTGGCGGCGTCGACGGTGGGCCAGTAGTCCTCGCTGTAGTGCCCGAGGTCGTCGGTGTACAGCAGCACCATCCCGTCGGAGAGATGCCAGCCGTGCAGATTCTCGTTCTGGATCGACTCGTAGTTGTAGATCCGGCTGGAGTACGCCGAGATGCCGAGCGCGAACGACGGCCTGTGGTGCGCCGCCTTGTCCATCCGGGGGTGCTGCTTGTGGGCGACCAGCGGGCCGCGCGCGGGGACGGGCGAGTCGAGGACACGGCGGGCGGCGACGAGCGAGGCGAGGTCGGTGACGGCGAGGAAGTCCCGGTAGGTGTCCTCGGCGATCCACTGCTTGACCAGCGCGGTGAACCGGTCGGCCGTGTCGCCCGGGAAGCTCGGGATCAGCCGCACCACCGCCTCGACGACCGTCTGCGCCGAGGCGTGCCCCTGCTTGCTGGGGCGCGCGATCTCACGGCCGCACACCGAGGCCATCACGTCTCCCCGGGCCATCAGCGGGTCGAAACCCTCGTCGACCCAGGCGCGGACGTTGTCGAGTTCGGGGTCGGTGACCGCCCACTCGGTGCCCGCGAGCAGGTTCAGCAGCCGGGAGAGGTTGTTGAGCAGCTCCTTGCCGTAACCGCCGTTGTACGGGTGCCTGTAGTGCTGGAGGAACGAGCCGTCGGAGTAGAACCCCTCACCGGTGCCCGCCGAGCCGTCCGCGCGGTCGTTGAAGGCCAGGACACTGTTGGCGCCCGAACCCTCGACGTCCGAAAGAGCGTCACGCACCCGGACGAGATCGTCCCCGTCGGCCCGCAGGACGGCGTTGACCGCCACCACCGTGGAGATCCACACCCGGTTCGCCCCGGTCGCGATCTGCCGGTCCGCCCGCCACAGGTTCGGATCGGGTGTGTAGTGCCGTACGGCCGTGGTGATCCGGGCGAGCCGCTCCGTGCCGAGCACGTCGTACAGCAGCACGGACGTGTCATTGAGCGCGAGCGCCGATCCGATCTCCCAGTCCCAGTCGTTGTCGAATCGGGTGTGCTCGGGGCCGTAACGGTGTGTCAGCATCCAGTCGACACCCGCGAGCAGCAGCTCCGCGAGGGCCGCGTCCCCGTACTGCGGGGTGCCGGGCACCGCCCACGCGGTGGCGATGGTGGCGAGGCGCTTGAACGACGTGGTGACGTGGTTGGAGAGCGTGCCGCTGGTCAGGTCGGCGAACAGGCCGTCGGTACGGGACGGGTCCAGGCCCGTCGCGGCCGTGGTCGCGGCCCGGCCGGTGCGGGCGACGGCCGCCGCGATCCGCTCGTCCGTCAGGTCGAGACCGGCGCCGCCGGTGAGCAGGGTGTGCCAGCGGGCGCGGAGTGCGGCAGCGTCCCCGGCTGCCGCGTCTTCGGCCGTCGCGTGGCCCGCCGCCGCGTGCGCGGTCCCGGGGGTAAGGCTCAGGGGCAGGGTGACGGCCGCGCCGAGCGCCGCCGCTCCGGCCAGGACGGTGCGGCGGTCGGTGCCTCTGTCGGTGCCTGGGTTCATGTGTGGGGCCCTCACAGGAGGTGTCGGCGGTCGACGGCCGCGGCGAGCGCGGCGTGACCGGAGGGATTGGGGTGCAGGCCGTCGCCGCTGTCGAACGCGGGCTGCAGTCGCGACGGCCGTGCGGGATCGCGCAGCGCGCCGTCGAAGTCGGCGACGGCGTCGAACAGCCGGCCGGTGCGCACGGCGCGGTTGATCCGCTGCCGGACCGCGTCCTGCTCCGGCGTCCAGCGGATCCACCCCTCGAACGGGGTGATGGTCGAGCCGACGGTCCGCAGTCCCGCGTTCCGCGCACGCAGCACCAGTTGGCGGTAGCCGGCCAGTACGCGGGCGGGGTCCGTCTGGGCGGGCGGCTGCTGCAGGTCGTTGATGCCGAGATGGACGAGTACGGTGCGCAGCCCTGGCAGCGCCAGGACGTCGCGGTCGAACCGCGCCTGCCCGCCGGGGCCGAAGCGGGCGTCGTCCAGCAGGAGCCGGTTGCCGCTGACGCCGAGGTTGGCGACGGCCGATCCGGGCAGCCGCCGGGCCAGTTGGTCCGGCCAGCGCAGGTCCGCGTCGTCGGGTGTGCCGACGCCCTCCGCGACGGAGTCGCCGAGCACGGCGACGACCGGGCCGTGGGCGCCGGTCACCTCGACGCCGGTCAGCAGGAACACCGACGTGGTGCGCACCCCGTCGACGGTGTGCGAGGCATGGGTGTTGCGGTGGAAGGACAAGGGACCGGTGGGGCCCGGCAGCCGGGTCTCCACCGTCAGCCGCGACGCCGCCGGAACACGCAGTCCGTCGACCGGATCACTGGTCAGGGAAGCCCCTGCGGCCAGCCACTCCTGCCGTTTCCCGCCGAACGTCACCGGACGCCCGCCCGCCGTCACCGGACCGATCAGGACGGGTACGGCGCCGAATGCGTTGCCGTACCGCAGCCGCACCTGCCCACCGGCCGACAGCCGCAGGACAGCGGTGAACACACCGTCGGTCAGGCCGCGGGCCGCCACGGTGTCGCTCTCGGTCGGCGCGGTCTGTGCCGTCGCCCAGGACGTGGCCCAGCGCGACCTGCCGGCCCCGCCGCCGTCACCTTTGCGGGGTGTCGCCTCGGCCCGGGCTCCGGGTGCGGCGACCGCGACCGCGCCCACTCCCGCGGCCGCCGCCGTCAGCAGCCCGCGTCTCGCGGGCCCCCGGCCGGTCACTTCGGGCACGCGGCGGTCGGCGCGTACTCGCCCGCGTAGGTGCCGACCGCGTTGCCGCCGGTGTTGCCGCTCATGGTGTTGGCGCACACGGGGCCCTGCGGGGTGCGCATGAACTTGATGCCGCCGCCCGCGTTGCCGGTGATCGTGTTGCCGTACACGCTCGTGCCGGTGCCGTCGGTCGCGGTGTCACCACCGAGCCGGACACCGGCACCGACGTTTCCGTGCACGGTGTTGTAGCGGAAGATGTTGCCGCTGCCGCGTGCGTCGAGACCGCCGGACGAGGCGTCCTTCTGGCCGCTGCAGTCGTTGTACTCGACGTAGTTGTTGGTCGAGTTCTCCTTCACGTCGACACACTCGTTGCCCTGCGTGTCGATGGTGTTGTGGTGGATGCGGTTGTTCCTGCTGATGTCCGCCGCGGCGTCCGGGGCGCCGTTCGCGCCCTGCTGCTCGGGCGCCGTACCGAGGTAGATGCCCTCGCCGTTCTTGCCCCCGCCGCCGAACGTGAAGTCGGCGACGCCGCAGTTGGTGATGGTGTTGCCGTCCACCTCCGCGCCGGTGACCAGATAGCGCAGCCGCACGCATTCGTCGGCGGCGTTCTTGAGTGTCATTCCGGTGATCCGCAGGCCGCCGACCCCGTTACCGGGAGTCGTGCTCATGACATATATGAGCTTCAGGCGGTAGCCCGCCACGTCGTTGGACGAGCCGTGCAGCCCGTCCACGGTGAAGCCGCTCAGCGTCGTGGAGTCGTGCCGCACCTGGATGATCCTGCTGTCGCCCGCCCCCTTCACCACGGCGTTCGACGGGCCCGTCAGGGTGACGCCGGGGCGCGCCGTCACCACGTCCTGCCGGTAGGTGCCGGCCGCGAGGTTCACGACCGCGCCCGTGGGGGCGAGGTCGAGGGCCTTCTGGATCGTGGCGAGCGGCGACCCCGCCGACGTACCCGCGTTGGAGTCGCTGCCGGACGGCGCGACGTAGTACGACGTCGCCGCCTCGGCGGCGACGGAGGGCGCCGGCAGAAGAAGCGAACCGCCCGCGGCGAGCGCGGCGGCCAGGGTGGTGCGCAGTGCGTGGCTCATGAGATGTGCCTCCTGGGATCGGCGAAGGACAGAGCGAGCAGTACGGGGATGCTGGGGCCCAGCAGCAGCGGCCCCAGCGGTACGACGAGCGAGAGCAGCACGGCGGAGATCACCGCGCCGAGCAGTGCGGTGCCCCGGGCGACAGACCCGAAGCCGAGCGCCAGCGCCCCGGTCGACCAGGTGCGGACCGAGCCGCCCGGTGTCCGGCCGGCCTCGGCGGCGAGTGCGATGTGATGGACGACGAGCGCGGCGGCGATGCCCACCTGCGCGGCGAGCACGACGAAGGTCCACGGCTCCGGACGGGACAGCAGGTACACGATGTTCGCGCCGAGGACGACCGCGGCCGCCGTCGACGCCAGCCCGTGCCGCCACAGCGCGCGCCAGTAACGGGGGAACGCGGCGAACGCGTTGGCGAACACGCGGTTGTCCCCTTCCGCACGCCACCGCTGCAGCGCGTGCGCCATCGCCGCGAGCGCGGGCAGCCAGGTCACGACACCCAGCGACAGCACGGCGCACGCGGCCCCGGCGGCTGCCGGGTAGGCGATGAACTCCAGACGCCGAAGCAGCGTCGGCCAGCCGGACGAGAGGGTTGCCTGCATGATTCAGCCGACCTTCCCTGTGTAAGGCTCCGTCACATCGAGGAGCACACGCCCGTCCAGCTCCAGGCGCGTGCACCGCACGACGTACGGCGCGGCCTCGGCGGAGGTCAGCAGGGCGGCGGCGTCGGCGCTCACCCCGGAGTCTCGGATCCGCCGGGCGACGGGGGAGAGCAGGACGCTCTCCCCGGCCTCCGGATACCTGACGCCGTACCCCTCCGCGCACGCGATCCGTTCACCGGACGGCGCTCCCCCCGGCGTGATGGAGGTGAGGAACAGACCGTCCGACGACCGGGGGGTGGTCGCACGCAGTGTGTGGAGCGTCCGCGTGAGACGCAGGTCCGGCGTACTGGACGTCGGATTGGCCTCGACCTCGGTGACCTCGCAGGTGACCGAGACGTCCCGAGGTGCGAACCGCCGTACGAGGGCGGTGGCCGCGCCCGACCTGATCAGCCGGCCGCCGTCCGGCAGCGGCCGCGTCGGGTGGTCGGTCTGGAGCAGGAACGTCCACTCCCGCTCGGCCTCCGCCTCCGCCAGGTCGAGCAGCACCAGGCGCCCCGACGGCGTGAACACCAGCGTCCGGTCAAGACGCCGGACGCCCAGCGCCGGGTCGTACATCGCGGCGATCTCCGCCGTGGCGTGCGCCCAGCCGGTCTCGGTGTCCACCAGCACATCGCGCTGCCGGGCCTGCCGCTCGTACGGAATGTCCCGGTAGACGTGGTAGCGGTCCTCGTCCGCGTACCCCTGTCCGTCCACCAGCAGCAGATTGTGGTGCGCCGCCCGCTTGCGGTTGCTGTAGCCCTCGTCCACGGCGAGGAACTCCCCCTGCGAGATCAGCACGAACGACCCCGAGTCCGGGTGGTGGTGACCCTGGTTCAGGGTCTCCCAGCCCCGCTCGGCCCGGTGCCGGGCCGAGGTCTCCCACGCGGTGTGACCGCCACCCGGACTCGCCTTGAACGACACCAGCGTGGCGTCGTCGTCCCACCCCGTACGGGCCGCGAGCAGCCCGAGATCGGGGAAGTACGCACGGGTCTCGGTGGGCCGGACGGCCGGGACGGACGGGTCGTACCAGAGGTACTCCAGATAGGCCTCCGGCAGGATTCCCGGCCGCACCCCGCTCTCCGCCGCCTCCTGCCGCAGCAGTTCGCCCGACGCCAGATCGCCCATCCACTGGGCCTCCGGGATGCCGTACCGGGCGGCGAGCCGGTAGTACAGCCCGGCGCTGTGGCCGCTGCGCCGGTCGTGGCAGTCGCCGTGGTCGACGTTGAACGCGAAACCGGGCGCCGTCTGGTGGAGCCGGTAGCGGAAGGTGCTGGCGAGGAATCCGCCGCGCTCCCACCAGTCGATGCCCTCCGCCTCCTGCAGCAGGTCCAGGTGGATCGCCAGGAACGGCACCCCGTAGCGCCAGTACACGACGCCCTCGGCATGGGAACCGTCGGCCGGCATCAGGTCCAGTACCGTGCCGAGGTTGTCCCTGGCGCGCCCGGTCCACTCCTCCTCGCCCAGCACATAGCCGGCGGTCGCCAGGCCCGCGTAGCAGATCCAGTTGTGGTTCTGCCAGTACGACGAGGACCACCAGCGGCCCTCGCTCGCGACCGCGAACTCGTACATCCGGCGGCCCTGGAGGGCCAGCTTGTCCCGCAGCAGCGCGCGTACGCCGTCCGGCAGTTCGTCGCCGACCCACCGGTGGGCGAGCGACAGATGGTGCAGCAGCCAGCCCGCGTCCAGGTCGTGGTCCGGCATATGGGCCCGGCCCCAGTGCGGCAGCCGCACCGCCGCTTCGATCCAGCGCCGGCTCTCGTCCAGATGCGCGCGTTCGCCGGTGACGCGGTACGCCAGCGCCGGGTTGGAGGCGGCGGGACCCAGCCAGGTGATGCTGGCCGAGGGGTGGGTGCGGGGCGGGGTCAGGTCGCGGTGGCGCACGGCCTCCTCCCGCAGCCGGACCTCCTGCGCGGGGCGCGGGCCCGGCGGCGGCGTGGCGGAGAGCAGCAACGTTCAGCCCTCCGTCCGGTGGCGCGCCGTGGAGCCGTCCGTCAGAACCACCGTCAGCTCCTCGCCGTCGAGCCGGACATCGGCCACCGCCGGGCCCGCGGAGGCCGCCTGGTACACCGAGGCGAAGGTGACGCGCTCCGCCTCGCAGGTGAGGTCGACCCGGGTGCGCATACGCTGCGGATCGTCGGCGGTGCCGGGGCCCGGCCGGGTCACCGGCCGGACCGGGACGCCAGGGGTGTGGGTGTGCCAGCCGTGCAGGGTCTCGTCGCCGTACCAGGTGGTGCGTACGGGGCCGTCGGCCTGCAACTGGATGTCCAGTGCCGTCCCCGGGCGCAGCTGGGCGGTGACCCGGCGAGCCTCCCGGCCCGTCACCGTCAGCAGATCCACCAGGTAGCAGTCGCCGACCGCCACCCGCCGCACCGCGCGCACCCCTTCGTACGCGGTGGTGACCTCGGCGGTGACCGAGACGGCGTCCGAATCCAGCAGCGTGCCGGTGCACTCCGCCTGCTCGGCGCCGTCCACCCGGAACGCCGGATGCGCCTCGGTCGATGTGTACAGATCACGGAACTCGGCGTGCGCGTAGGGCACTTGACCGGGGTCCGGCTGCCACGGGGTGGTGGCCCCGTACAGATACAGCGACAGTTTGTCGCGGTGCCCGTGCGAGCCGCCGTGCGGGCCGAAGTCCAGCAGCGCGTGGATGCCCTCCGCACGCACCACCGAGTAACCCGCCGACGGGAAGACGGTGACCCGGCCGGGTGCCGCCCGGCGGGGGAGCGGCGGCCCGGTGAACCAGCCGCCCAGCTCCCGGTCCAGCCCGTCGTCGTGCTCGCCGAGCTCGGCCCGGGCCCGTGCCGCCACCGCCTCCAGTGCCTCCGAGGGCACCAACTGCTGGGCGAGTGCGACCAGTTCGAGCCACTCCAGGGCCAGCGGGCGGCGCAGGTACGGTCCGTCGTGCAGCGCGGGAAGGATGCCGCCGTCCGTGGCGATCGCCGCCAGGGCGTCCGTCATCCCGGCCAGCACACCCACCACGTCGGACGGGATCGCCGCCGGGTCGGTGGAACGCAGTGCCAGCAGAGCCGCCCGCAGCACGAACCCGTGGTAGTAGGTGCTGCCCTCCCACTCCCAGCCGTCCTCGGCGACCGCCACCCGCAGATGGGAGTACAGACCGTGGTCGCCCTCCAGCCACCGCTTCGCACCGTCCCACTCCCGCCCGCGCACGGCGGCGGCGGCCCGGCTCGTGGCGACGCCCGCCGCGTTCAGCCACGCGGTGTAGTTGGAGGAGAGGTGTCCCTGGCCCGTCAGTACGTCGCGGGCGTCGAGCGCCGCCCGCTCCAGGTCGTCGAGCAGCGGCAGGACAGGCGCCAGGTCCCCGGTGCCCGTCCCGGCGAGCGTGCTCACCGCGTGCCCGATGTTGACGGCCCAGATGGCGTCGGTCAGCGCCTGGTGGAAGAGCCGGCCGCGCAGCATCCAGGTCTGCGCCTCACCGTGCCGCTCCGTGGCCAGAGCGGCGTACACGGCGCCGTACTCGACGATCCGTGCCACCGCCTCCGTCCGCTCACCGCGGTACGCGAGCACCCGCAGATGCCGTGCCCACGCCTGGTGCGACAGCACCAGCCAGGCGCCGCGCACCGCCTCCGTGTCCACCCGGCAGCCCAGCGCGCAGCGCGCACCGCCGTCGGGGAAGACTCCGCCGAGGAGGTCACCGTGGTCGAGTTCCACCCCGTGGGCCGGGCAGACGTACGCGTGCCACCAGCCGCCCCGCTGCCGGGCGATCCGCCTCAACGCGGCCACACGCCACCGTCGATGTCCACGGTGGTGGCGGTCAGGAAGCCCGAGGCGGGCGACGCCAGATGGACGACCGCGTGCGCGACGTCGCGCGGTGTGCCGGCCCGGCCGACCGGGATGCCCGACTCCATCGCCTGCTGGGCCTGGGGAGCGGTGAACGTGTCGTGGAAGGCGGTGCCCTTGATGAAGCCGGGCGCCACGGTGTTGACCGTGATTCCCGTGCCCGCGAGTTCCTTCGCCAGGCCCTTGGTGAAGCCGCGGACACCGGCCTTGGCGGCCGCGTAGGCGACCGAGCCGGGGCCGCCGCCGTTGTGCGCGGCGAGCGACGACATGGTGATGACGCGCCCGGCCGGGGACCGCCTCAGATGCGGCAGGGCGGCTCGTACCGTACGGAACGTCGAGGTCAGATTGACGGAGACGACCCGGTCGAAGTGGTCGTCCGACATGGTCGCGATCTCCTCACGGCCGATCAGATGACCCGCGTTGCAGACGAGGACGTCCAGACCGCCGAGGAAACCGGTGGCCTCCTCGACCAGCGCGTCCACCTCGCCGCTCACGGTCGCGTCGGCCTTGAACGCCTTGGCCCTGCGGCCCAGGGCCTCGATTTCGGAGACCGTTCTCGCGGCCTCGTCGGCGGAGGAGTGGTAGTGGACGGCGACATCGGCGCCGGCCTCCGCCAGGGCGACGGCGATGGCGCGGCCGATGCCGTGGCCCGCTCCCGTCACCAGTGCGCGGGAACCGTTGAGATCAGCAGACATGGGTGAAGCCCTTTCGGTCACCGGCCCGCGAGGGGCCGGAACCGGTCACTTGAGACCGGCGGTTGCGAAGCCCTGTACGAAGTAGCGCTGGCCGATGAGGAAGAGGACGACCATCGGCAGGGTGGCGAGAGTGGTGCCCGCCATCAGGAAGTGCCACTGGGTGCCGTTCTCCGTCTTGAAGACCGACAGCCCCACCTGGATCACCCGCATGCTGTCCGTGCGGGTCACCAGCAGTGGCCAGAGGAAGTTGTTCCACGAGGACTCGAAGGTCAGCAGCGCGACGGTGATGAACGCGGGCTTGACCTGCGGGCTCATGATCCGGGAGTAGATACGGAACTCGCCGAGCCCGTCGAGGCGCGCCGCCTCCTCCAGCTCCACCGGCAGGTCCAGGTAGAACTGCCGGAAGAGGAAGACCGCGAACGGGGTGACCGCGCCCGGGATGATGAGCGCCCACCAGCTGTCCAGCCAGCCGCTGCCGCCCTGGCCGAGGATGTCGTTCCCGCCGGCCAGCGGCATGAAGCGGACGATCAGGAACTCGGGCAGCACCTTGGTGTACGTGGGGATCATGAGGGCCGCGATGAAGAGATAGAAGATCATCTCGCTGCCGCGGAACCTGATGCGTGCCAGCGCGTACCCCGCCATCGACGCGACCAGCACGTTGAGCACGGTGTGACTGACCGCGATGACGAGACTGTTGCGTGCGTACGTGGCGAAGGGCGCCGCCTTCAGCGCGTCGGCGTAGTTCCCGAACTCCCAGTGCTCCGGGAGCAGTCCGGCCTCCTGCGACGCGATCTCCACGGGCGTCTTGAGCGAGGTGAGCACCATCCAGACGAACGGCACCATCATCAGCAGCGAGACGACGGTCAGTGTCACGTAGAGCGCGACCCGGCCGGCGGAGACCGGCCTGCCCCTGGTCACGGCCCCCGGCGCCGGAGCCGGGGCCGGCTTGCGCAGTTCAGCTGTGGCCACGACTGCCTCCCATGATCCGCTTGTTGACCAGGGTGAAGCCCATGAGCAGCACGAACAGCACGAGCGACTGCGCGCTGGCGTAGCCGACGCGGAACTCCCGGAAGGCGGACTTGTAGATCTCGTAGGTCATCATCGTGGTGCTGTTGGCGGGGCCGCCGTCGGTCAGGATGTAGATCTGGTCGAAGGACTGGAAGGCGCTGATCATCGAGGTGATGAGCACGAAGAACGTCGCGGGCTTCAGCAGCGGCAGGGTGATCGAGAAGAACTGCCGGACCTTGGAGGCGCCGTCCACGGACGCCGCCTCGTACAACTCCTTCGGCAGGGACTGCAGCGCGGCGAGATAGATGAGCATCTTCATGCCGATGCCCTGCCAGATGCCCACCAGGATCACCGAGGGCATCGCCCAGGTCGTCGAGGAGAGCCAGGCGGGACCTTCGATGCCCAGGAACGACAGCAGGGCGTTGAGCAGTCCGTTGCCGGGGTTGTAGATCCACAGCCAGACCAGGGCGATCGCGACGGTCGCGGTGACCTGCGGCAGGAACACCGCGGTTCGGAAGATGCCGCGCGCCTTGAGACCGGTGTGCAGAGCCAGTGCCACCAGCAGGCCGAGGGCCATGCCGAAGGGCACGGTGAAGAAGGTGTAGACGAGCGTGTTGCCGATGGACTTGACGAAGACCGCGTCGTCCAGCATGTCCCGGAAGTTGCCCAGCCCCACGAACTCCGGTGCCGTCAGCACGTCGTACTTCGTGAAGGCCAGAACCACCGAGACCACGACCGGAAGACCGATCCACAGCGAGGCGTGCAGCAGGGCGGGCGCCACCAGGAGCATGCCCGCGCGGCGCCGACGGCGTCCCGGGCCCGTGGGGCCCCGGCCCGTACGCTTCGTCCTCGGAGCCTCGGGAGGGGAAGGCGGCCTCGGCGGCCGTGCCTTCACTACGGATGTCGCTGGCACAGTGTCGGGTCCTTACATCCGTCCGATGGCGGCCTCGGCGAGACGGCCGAGCTCCGCGATGGCGTCCTTCGCGGACTGACCGCCCACGATCGCGGGCTCCAGCGTCGGCTTGATCTTTTCCCGGATCTCCATCCAGGCGGCGGTCCCGCCCTCGGAGACGGCGTGCTCCAGGTTCTGCAGGGAGAGATCGACGAACTGGTTCTCCTTGACGTATCCGGACTCGTTGAGATCCCGCAGACCGGGCACCGAGCCGCGCTGCTTCGCCGCGCCGAGGATCGCGTCGGGGGTCGCCAGGTACTCGACGAGCGCACGGGCCGCGGCCGGGTGCTTGGAACGCGCGGACTGGGTGACGAGCGTGCCGCCCTGGAGCATCGCGGGCCGGCGGTTGGCCAGCACGAACGCGCCGAGTTTGTCGCCCTCGATCAGCTCCGGGTTCTGCTCCTTCGCCTGCACCCACAGGGCGCTGGTCGACATCATCATCGACGCCCGGCCCGTCTGTACGTTGGACGGGGCGCCGGCGTCCGTCTTCTTCGCGTAGTCGGCCGAGCCGTCCTTGATCAGGTCCTTGAAGAACTGCAGTGCCTCGACGCCACCCGCCTCGGTGAACAGCACCTTCTTGCCGTCCTCGCTGAACAGCCGGCCGCCGTTGGCGAAGAGGAAGGTCTCCCAGCACTGGCGCAGATCGATGGAGAACGGGTCGAAGCCGAGACGGTCGTCCTTCGTCAGCTGCTTCGCGACCGCGCGCAACTCCGCCCAGTTGGCCGGGGTCTTCTTGATCCCGGCCTCCGCGAAGTGGTCCTTGCGGTACACGACGATGCGGGTGTCCAGGACGACGGGCAGCGCGTAGAGCCTGCCGTCGTAGCGCGACGGCTCCAGGACCCGCTTCTCGTAGTCGTACGCGGTGGCGAGCGCCTCCGGCAGCTCGGCGATCGCCTTCTTCGCGGCGAACGGGGGGATCCAGCCGACGCCCATCATGATGACGTCGGGCAGCAGCCCGCCCGCGAGACCGGTGGTGATCTTCTCGTTGAGCTGCGCGTACGTGGTGTAGTCCACGTTGACCTTGACGTCCGGGTGCTTCTTCCGGAACCCGCCCAGTATCTCCTGCTCCAGCAGGGTCTTGCCGTTCGCACCTTCGTAGATCGGGGTGAGCAGCGTGATCTCGCCCTCGGCGGGGCCGTCGGCCGAATCGGTGGCCGTCGAGCCGCCGCCACAGCCCGCGAGCGCGGCAGCGGCGGTACCCGCGCCGATGGCGGCGAGTACAGATCGTCTGTTGAGTTCCATGGGACACCCCTTTTGAGGTGGAGTCAGTGGATCGATCCAGCGATGACTTCTCGGACATGGCTGGGAAGTGCTGGTAAATCGATGCACTGATGCTAGGAACGTGTCGAGAGCGACGTCAACAGCTGATGCACAACAATTTTCCGGGACGTTAACGGGTGTACCGGTGGAGCTCGTTCAGTAAATCGGTACACTAAGCTCGGCAGTGCGTTCCGAACCGGAGGTGGCATGAGCGGGGTAACGATCCATCAGGTCGCGGAGGCAGCAGGAGTCTCCGCGAGCACGGTCTCCAACGTTCTCAACGGACGTACGGACCGTATGCAGGCGGCCACCCTGGCTCGTGTGGAGCAGGTGATAGAGCAGCTCAGCTACCGGCCCAACCGGGCGGCACGCATGCTGCGCACCGGCCGCATCAAGGTCATCGGCCTGATCGTGCCCTCCGTCGCCAACCCCTTCTGGGGGGCGCTCGCGAGAGAGCTGGAGGCCATCGCCCTGGCCGAGGGCTACCACGTACTGCTGTGCAACAGCGAGCGCGATCCCGCCCGTGAGCTCAAGTACGGGGAGGAACTGCTCGCCGACGGGGTCAGCGGCGTGGTGCTGTGCTCCTCCCTGCCGTCGCTCGACCACGTCGCCCCGCTGCTCGCACGGGGTCTGAAGATGGTCGCCTTCGACCGCACCGCGCAGGCGGGCGATCCGGCGTCGCTGTCCAGCATCAGCGTGGACAACGCGATGGGCGCCGAGCTCGCCACCCGCCATCTGATCGAACTGGGCCACCGGAGACTGGCGTTCGTCTCCGGTTCGGTGAACAGCGTCAACCGCCGCGAACGGCTTCGCGGCTTCCGGTCCGCGCTCGAATCGGCGGGCCTCGACCCGGCCGACGCGATCGTGTGGCCCGGCGCGGACACCAGCGAGTTCGGTGACAAGGACGCGGCCGAGCTGGGCCGCAGAGCGTCCCGCGAGCTGCTGTCGGGGCCGCGTCCGCCCACCGGCTTCGTCGCGATCAACGACATGTGTGCGATCGGCATCTGCCGTGGCGCCAAGGACGCGGGGCTGCGCGCCGGGCGGGACGTCGCGGTGGTCGGGTTCGACGACATCCTGCTCGCCGATCTCTTCGAACCGCCGCTGACCACGGTCCGCCAGCCGCTTCCCGAGATGGCGGCCGAGACCTTCCAGCAACTGCGGGCCCGGATCGAATCGGCCCCGGCCGCCGGGCGGTCGCTGCTGATCAGACCCCGGCTGGTGATCAGGGAATCGACGGCACCGGCACCGTCCGCGGTCCCGGCTCAGTCCACCGCTCCCGCACTCGCCGCGACGGGGGCCGAAGACACCCCCTAGGGGCCGTCCCGTAATCCCCGGCGGGCGCGCGACGGCAGCTACGGCACGGCGAGCCCGCCGCCGCGACCGGCTCCGCCCCAGCTCCGTGACGGGTGGCTCAGCGTCAGGGCGGCGGCATGAGACGGCTGTGGAGGGAGCGCGCGGTTCCCTCCACCACATCGGATGCCACCCGCTCCTCCACCGGCCGCCTGAGCAGTTGGAACACGCCCGGCCCACGCAGCTCCTGCGGCAAATCGCCCATGCGCGGCATCACATGGAAGTGCACATGCGCGAACCCCTCGACCTCGGCGAACTGCGCCACATAGGTCTTCACGCAGCCCGTCACCTCGTGGAGTGCGCGGGACAACCGCACCTGCCACGCTCCCAGCGTCGCCGCTTCCGCATCGGTGAGCCCGTGCACCGCTGTCACATGACGCCTGGGCAGCAGGACGAGCCAGCCGGGAAGCGCGGTCTCGAAGGCGTGAGCGACCCGCCAATGACGGTCGAAAGCGATACGTTCGCTGAGCGGTAACGCGTCCAGGCGGGCTTCCTGGCCGCATGAGAAGCACTCCGGTGTCGTCATGACCGGATCGTAGGCCGGGTGGCCGCCGGAGCGGGCGTGGTTCCCGTGGCCCGTATCCGGGCGGGGACGTGTGTGCGGAGTCCGGCGAACCGGGCGTCGGCGTCGCCATGCCGTACGGAACAACGGAACTCCCGTCGAGACGGCGTCTCATGGACGGTCATCGGCCGTGGGGTCGACCTGGTCGAGGAGGTAGCGCCGCTCGATCCGGTTGTCGGTCAACGCGGCGGCTTCGCGGTACAGCGCGGTCGCCGCCGCCGTGTCGCCGGTCATCCGCGTCAGATGGGCGCGGACCGCGCGTTCGCGCTGCCGGGTGAGCGGGTTCCGGTCCAGCGCGTGCCGCCTGTTGAGGTCGTCGAGCAGCGAAAGCCCCCTGGCCGGGCCGAAGGCCCGGGCCACCGCGACGACCCGGCTCAGCCGCACGGGCGCGGTGGGGGTCAGCCGCTCCAGCCACAGGTACAGCATCGCGATCTGCGGCCAGTCCGTTCCCTCCGGGGCTTCGGCGGCCGCGTGCAGGGCCGCGATCGCCGCCTGCAACTGGTACGGGCCCACCTCACGCCGGCTCCAGACGCCGTCGATCAGCCCGGTGCCCTCGCGGACGAGGCCGCCGTTCCACCGTGACCGGTCCTGCTCGTCCAGCGGCAGCAGTTCGCCGGCGGCGCCGGTCCGGGCGGCGCGCCGCGATTCGGTGAGCAGCATCAGCGCCAGCAGACCGGTCACTTCGGCGTCGTCGGGTACGGTCCCGGCGAGTGTCCGGGTCAGCCGGATCGCCTCGGCGGTCAGATCGACACGGGCGAGCTCGTCACCCGTGGAGGCCGTGTACCCCTCGTTGAAGATCAGATAGAGGACCCGCATGACGGAGGCCATCCGGCTCTGCCGGTCGGCGGCGGTGGGCGGGGTGAAGCGGGCCCCGGCGCGCGCGAGCCGCTGTTTGGCGCGGCTGATCCGCGTCCCCATGGTGGTCTCGGCCGTGCCGTGCGCGTGAGCGATCTCGGCGGTCGTCAGGCCGCCGACCGCTCGCAGCGTGAGCGCCACCTGGGAGGCGTGGCTCAGGACCGGGTGGCAGCAGAGCATCAGGAGGGTGAGGCCGTCGTCGGTCTCCCGCGCGGGGGCCGCCCGGCGGTCCGATTCCCCCATGGCGAGTTCGGCCGTTCCTGCGTCCCACTCGCGCCGGCGCCGTGCCCGGTCGGAGCGGAGCAGGTCGACCATCCGCCGGTAGCCGATCCGGATCAGCCAGCCGCGCGGATCCTGCGGCACACCCTCGGCCGGCCATGCCCGGCTTGCCGCGAGGAGGGCTTCCTGCACGGCGTCCTCGGCGGTGTCGAAGCGGCCGAAGCGCCGCACCAGCGCGCCGAGAACCTGCGGCGCCTCGGCGCGCAGCAGACTCTCCAACTCCGCAGTGATGTCCGGCCCGTCGTTCACCGGGCCGTGTCGCCCGCCGCCCGTGCCGCGCCCCGTGGGAGCCGGCGGCCCGTCATGCCGCGAAGTCCTCGCCCATGACGGGCCGGATCTCGATCGGCTCGCCCAGCACCTCGACGATCCGGGAGGCGATCTCCACCGCCCGCTCCCGGCCGGTCACGTCGATGACGGCGAAGCTGGCCAGGACCTCCTTGAGTTCGGCGAAGGGGCCGTCGGTCGCCACCGTGCCGTCCGGTGTCCGGTGGACCGTGGTGCTGACGGCGGGGTGGCCCAGGCCCTCGGTGCCGACCAGCTCACCGGTCTCGGTCAGCTCCCGCTCGAACCGCTGGTACGCGGCGAACGCGGCCAGCGCCTCCGGGGACGGGGAGTCGGCGGTGGCGCCGTCCCAGGCGTCGGCCGATGTGTAGCCGAGCAGCAGATACTTCATGGCGGTTCCTTCTCCCGGTCCTGTCGGGCCGATGGTAGGGCAGGTCAGAGCGTGCGCCGCAGGGACAGCGCGAGGACGGTCGTCCAGGCGAAGGCGACCAGGCCGTTGACCGCGATCCGGACGCTCATGTGCTCCGGCGACATGGGCAGCAGCAGGACGAGCGCGGCCCCGCCGCTCAGTACGGCCGCGCCCACCGACCGGCGGCGTACGCACCGTACGGTCATGACGACCGCGGCGACGGCCAGGGCGGTGAAGGCGACGGCGGCCGAGACCGAGTGCGCGACGCCGTGCCACGACATCTCGGCGACGGGCCGGTCCGGTGTGCCGGCCGGGAAGCCGTTCTCCGCGTCCATGGGGAACAGGCCGGCGGCGATCAGCCCCGCGCCGAAGACCCCGACGCACAACGGCAGCGCCCGGCGTCCGAATCCGTCGCGGTGGGCGCGCCCGACGCCGGCCGCCAAAGCGAGAGCGCCGAGGCCCGCGAGGACGAACGTCGTGATCTGGATCCAGCCGAGGCCGCCGGTGGCGAGCTGGCTGATCGGGTGCCGGGTGATGTCGAAGCCCTCACGGGTGACCATCTGCAGGACGGCGGAGACGGCGAACACGGGCCCGGCGAGGGCCCCCGCGATCAGCAGACGGTCCGAGGCGCGGGCGGTGTCGACGTCCGGGGCGGTGGGGACGGTGGTGGCGGACATGACTTCCTCCTTGGCGGGTTCTCGCGGCTACCTCGTAGCCGCCCTGGTGATCTCGACCCATCCGCGATGTGATCCATGTCACGGACATGAGGGTGTCGAGAACGGGCGGGCGACTCCGAGGTAGCGGCGACAACCCACCGAGCGAGGAGAACGAGATGTCCGAGACCAACCTGCCGAGCGCCGGACTGAAGGCCCTGGACCGTCTGGTCGGCACCTGGACGGTCACCGGCGGGGCCGAGGGAACGGTGCGCTACGAGTGGATGCCCGGCGGGTTCTTCCTGATCCAGCACGTCGAACTCACCCAGTCCGGCGAGCCGGTCTCCGG
Organism: Streptomyces sp. NP-1717; assembly: GCF_022695985.1. Classification (GTDB taxonomy): domain Bacteria; phylum Actinomycetota; class Actinomycetes; order Streptomycetales; family Streptomycetaceae; genus Streptomyces. The sequence continues at coordinate 33,245 of NZ_JAAPBF010000019.1, forward strand.
CATGGAGCTGATCGGAAACCTGCGCCCGTTCGGCGAACCGGCCGGCACGGACGTGGTGTCGCGGTACTACGACTCGAACGGCAACACCTTCGACTACGTCTATGAACTGACCGGCGACACGCTGACCATCTGGGCCGGCGCGAAGGGCAGCCCCGCCTACTACGAGGGCACGTTCAGCGCCGACGGCACCACGGCGACCGGCGACTGGATCTACCCCGGCGGGGGCGGTTACACCTCGACCATGACCCGGGTCCCGGCCCGTCCCTGACGGTGGGGGAGGCAGGGACGGTCGGGTGACCCGGTTCCTGCCTCCCCGTCATCCGCGGCCGAGGACGAGCCGTCCGCCACGGTCGCCGCCCTCGGCCGTACTACCCGGCCGCCGGCGCGGCATCGGTGCCGACCCCCGCGCCGAGTTCCGGACAGTTCGAGAGGTCACAGGGGACCAGCTTGCCCCGATCCCCGCCGTACGGGGGGCCTTCACCCGCCTCCCCGCCCTCGAACTGCGTGCGGTACAGCTCCGCGTAGCGCCCCTCCGCGCTCAGGAGTTCTTCGTGTGTGCCCCGCTCCACGATCCGGCCGTCCTCCACCACGAGAATCAGATCGGCGGCCCGCACGGTGGACAGACGGTGCGCGATCACGACGGCGGTACGGCCTTCCAGGGCTTCGGCGAGCGCCGCCTGGACCGCGGCCTCGGAGGTGTTGTCCAGATGCGCGGTCGCCTCGTCGAGGATCACGACCCGCTGACGGGCGAGCAGCAGCCGGGCGATGGTCATCCGCTGGCGCTCGCCGCCGGAGAGCCGGTAGCCGCGTTCGCCGACAACGGTGGCCAGGCCGTCCGGCAGCGACCGGACGAGACCGTCGAGGCGTGCCCGGCGCAGGACGTCCCACAGTTCGTCGTCGGTGGCTCCGGGCCGGGCGAGCAGCAGGTTCGCCCGAACGGATTCATGGAAGAGATGACCGTCCTGGGTGACCATGCCGAGCGTGTCGCGCAGCGACCGGGCCGACAGGTCGCGTACGTCGACACCGCCGATACGGACGGCGCCCGCGTCCGTGTCGTAGAGCCGCGGGAGCAGTTGCGCGACGGTCGACTTTCCCGCGCCGGACGACCCCACGAGGGCGACCGTCCAGCCGGGCTCGGCGCGGAACGAGATGCCGTGGAGAACCTCGGCGCCGCCGCGGGTGTCGAGCGAAGCGACCTCCTCCAGCGAGGCGAGGGAGACCTTGTCGGCGGAGGGATAACTGAAGCGCACGTCGTCGAACTCGACGGACACCGGCCCGTCCGGCACCTGCCGCGCATCGGGCCGCTCGACGATGAGCGGCTTGAGACCGAGGACTTCGAAGACCCGCTCGAAGCTGACGAGGGCGCTCATCACCTCGACGCGCGCGCCGGCGAGCGCCGTCAGCGGCGCGTAGAGCCGTACGAGAAGCAGGGAGAGCGCGACCACCGCACCCGGATCGAGGCTCCCCCGCAGGGCGTACGAACCACCGAGCCCGTAGACGAGCGCCAGCGCCAGGGCCGAGACGAGTGTCAGGGCGGTGATGAACGTGGACTGCGCCATGGCCGTACGGACCCCGATGTCCCGCACCCTGCGGGCCCGCGCCGCGAACTCGGCTGACTCGTCGGCAGGCCGCCCGAACAGCTTGATCAGCGTCGCGCCCGGTGCCGAGAACCGCTCGGTCATCCGGTTGCCCATCGCGGCGTTCAGATCGGCAGCCTCCCGCTGAAGTCTCGCCATGCGCGTGCCCATCCGGCGCGCGGGCACGACGAACACGGGCAGCAGGACGAGCGCGAGGAGCGTGATGCGCCAGGAGAGGGTCAGCATCACCGCGAGGGTCAGAATCAGCGTCACCACATTGCTGACGACACCGGAGAGCGTGTTGCTGAAGGCGCGCTGCGCACCGATCACGTCGTTGTTGAGCCGGCTGACAAGGGCTCCGGTACGGGTGCGGGTGAAGAAGGCGACAGGCATGCGTTGGACGTGGTCGAAGACCGCGATCCGCAGGTCCAGGATCAGCCCCTCGCCAAGGGTGGCCGAGAGCCGGCGCCCGAGGAGGCCGAGGCCGGCTTCGGCGAGCGCGATGAACGCGATGAGCAGAGCGAGCCGAACCACCAGCCGCTCGTCACCGCCGGACACGATCGCGTCGACGACACGGCCCGCGAGGACGGGCGTCGCCACCGCCAGCAGCGCGGTGGCGACGCCGAGCAGGACGAACTGGATGATGCGACGGCGGTGGGGCCGGGCGAAGCCGCCGATTCTCCGGAGGGTGGCGCGGTCGAACGGTCTGCGTTCGTGCCGGGCGTTCATGACGTTGTGCAACTGCGTCCAGGCTGTGGACTCCATACTCATGGGAGGACCGTAGAACCTCAAGCAACCTTCAGGTCAAGCCGTGCCCGTTTCGGCGCGAGTCCTCCCGGGAACTGCACGGCCCGTTCCCGAGTCCTGTATGAGCAGTGGCCGATGTACAGGGGGAGTCGTCGTGCGTCGTTTGCGGCACAGGTTGCGCGGGACGGTTCTGCCGCGCACCGACACGCGGTTGCTGGGTGCGTTGCGCAGGACACCGCAGCGAGGCCAAGGCGCCGTCGAGTACGTGGGTCTGGTCGTCGTCGTGGCGGCGATCGTGGCCGCGCTGGTGGGCACGGGCGTGGGGCCCGCGTTGGCCGAGGGGATCAGTACGCAGGTTTGCAGGATCACCGGTGGTGGTGACTGCGGTGGTGGCAGCGACACGGTCGCGGACGGCGACCAAGGCGACCAGGGTGCCCAAGGCAACTCGGGCGGCCAAGGCGACTCGGGCGGCCAAGGCGGCGAAGAGGTCGAGGCTCCGGCGGACAGCGGTGGAAAGACGCAGGCGGAGCTCGACTACGACGCCGCGTTGAAGGAGCTTCAGGACGCTCAGGCGGCGGAGAAGTCCGACGGTGACAAGGCGAAGGAAGCGGCGAAGGAGCTTGCGAAGATCCTGGCGGACGAGCTGGGGATCACGGATGCCCTGGACTGCATCACCAAGGGCGACATGGGCGCCTGCACGGAGACGCTGATCAACGTTCTGCTCAGTGTCGTGGGCGGCGCGGTCGGCAAGCTGGCGGCGAAGTACGGCGCTCCGTGGAAGTGGAAGAAGGCCGTCGAGCTGGTCAAGAAGCTCAAGAAGCACGGCGGGGATCTGTACGACGGTCTCAAGGGCCTGATCAAGAACCGCAAGCGGGTCGACGACGCGGAGGACGGGCTCGCCGACGCGAAGCGGAAACTCGACCAGGAGAACAAGGACAAACCCAGGGACGGCGACAAACCGGAAGCCTGCCCGGTCAGGCACAGCTTCCTGCCGGGCACTCCGGTCCTGCTCGCCGACGGCCGCCGCGCCGCGATCGAGACCGTACGGGCCGGCCAGTGGGTCACCGTCACCGAACCGTCCACCGGTCTGACCACCGCCCGCCGTGTCGTGCGTGCCATCACCACCCACGACGACAAGGAATTCACCCGCCTGACGGTCCGCTCCGACTCGGGCACGGCGGTCCTCACCGCCACCGACACGCACCCGTTCTGGCTGAGCGACCAGCGGCGCTGGGCGGACGCCGGGGACATCCGGCCGGGCGCGACGTTCCGTACGTCCACCGGCGGAGCGCTCCGGGTCCTGGACACCGACCGCTACACCAAGCGGCAGACCACGCACGACCTGTCCGTCGAGGGCATCCACACGTACTACGTGGGTGTCGGCGCCCAGGAAGCGCTCGTCCACAACAACGACCCGTGCGACAACCCGGACTACGACGAGGATCCGGACTTCGGCATCACGGACAAGAAGCACGGGGAGATCGACAAGCGTCACGGCGCCGACATCGCGGACGGCGTCGACTACAACGTCAAACGCATCAAGTCCAAGGACCAGCCCGTCGAGGGCGAGACCCCCGAGCAGGCCGCACAACGGATCAAGAACGCCAATGACCACATCATCCCGGGCACGAACGGCGATCCCACGAAGATGGCCGAGTACTTCGCGAAGTTCCGGGACAAGGAATTCACCCACCACGACCCCCGGCCGCCGGACCCCTCACGGCCGAACTCCCAGTCGGACGCTCTCTACGATGACGAGAAGGGCGTGGTGATCCTCAAGAACGGCACGATGGTCCACGGCTACAAGATGACCCGGGCGGAATTCGACCGGATCTACAGCAAGGGAGCGAAGCGCAACTGATGACTACCGAGGTGGAGATCCGGCGCGGCCGGGAGAGCGGACACTATGTCCTGATGGTGGACGATCGTCAGTTCCATCTGCTGCGCCGGGCGGTCATCGTCTTCTCCTACCGGGAGGAGTCCGCGGCGGTCCGGGCACTCGTCACCGGCGCCGAGGACATCGCACTGGCGGAGCCGCTCCAACTGGGCGTCTCGTACGACGCGGTGGTGCCGGGACCGGTGGAGCTGACGTTCGCCCAGCTCCACGCGGTGTACGGGATCCTCACCTCGCTGCCGACCGTCACATGGACGGAGGAGGAATTCGTCGAGCGCGTCGGGGACTTCCGCGAGACCGTCCTGGGGATGGCGCTCCTCCTGCGTTCGGGGCTGCCGGTATGAGGAATCGGGTTCCGGTCAGCCGTACCGACAGCGGCCTTGAAGTACGCCTCACCCCTTCGCAGCTCGAACTGCTGCGCCGCGCCACCGAGACCTTCAGCACGCTCGTTCCCGACGCGGAGCAGCGCCGGTTCGTCCTGGGGGAGGCCGGCGCGGGGCTCGCGGCGCTGTTCACCGTGGAGCACGATCCGAACCGCTCCCTGTCCCTGTCCGTGTCGGAGGACCAACTGCGCGCCGCACACGCGACGTTGACGACCCTCCTTGCCATGGTCCCGTCGGAGCGGGCCTTCATGGAGCGGGTCGGCTTCTTCCGGGAGAACGCGGCGGGCGTGGCCCTGGGCCTGCGCCGCGGCGTCGGCGCGGCACAGGCCGGCCAGTGACGTCATGGCCATGGTCGCCTGACAGCGGGCGGCGCGCGCCCTGCGCGGTGGGAAGCCCTCGAACCGCACGCACGCGTCAGCCCACCGGCACCGGACTTCGCCCCCCCCCCGCCCCGTCACCGGATGCTCAGCGGGCGGGCTGGGCGGACGCCCGCAGTGCCGCGGCCAGCCACTCGTACGGGAACCGCTCCGGCGGCGTGTCGTTCACGACGGTGACCAGCGCCATGTACTGATCGAACGGCCCCTGCGGCTCCGGCGGTGTGCGGTCCCACTCCGCGCCATCCAGCATGTGGTCGGCCGTCTCGATCCGGAACTCGGGCGTGTCCGCCATCCCGGGGCTGTCCGGTGTCGCGAAGATACCGGTCAGCCACCCGATCCACCGGTCGGCGTTCTCCCGCCCGCGCGGCGAGTCCGGCTCCACCTGCTCCCGTGCCGCGTCCATCACCGCCTGGGCGATCGGCGTGGCGGCTTCCAGGGAGTCCAGCATCGGTGACGAGGTCATCAGCGGCCCGGCCCCGGTGGTACACGCCTCGTACAGCTCACGGCGCGCGGCCTGCCGGACCTCGGGGTCCCGGACCAGCTCGGCCAGCTCGATCCACGCCTCCATCTGGGCCGCGGTCGGATACTCGGGCAGTTCCGGCCGTGCCGCCCGCCACCACTCGACCATCCGCTCCGGCGGATCCCAGCCGGCGGAGACCTCGGTCCAGAACTCGTCGATCAGCCGGTCGCGCTCCTCGTCCGACATGCCCGCCAGTTTGTGCATCAGCGTGACCTGCTCGGCCGTGGAGTCCTGCCGCAGAATGACCGACAACACCGCGCGACGACTGCGCAGCCGCGCCTCCTGCCGTGTCAGCAGGGCCAGATGAGTGGTGGCCAGCTCCCGCAACGTCGCCTCGCCGGCCAGCACCCGCCGGATCTCGTCCAGGCCGGCGTCGAGTTCCCTCAGCGTCCGGACCAGCTCCAGCCGGGCGACGGCCGACACGTCGTACATACGGTGGCCGGCCGGGGTGCAGGCGGCCGGCGTCACAACACCCGCGTCGGCGTAGTACCGGACGGCACTGACGCTCAGACCGGTCCGCCGGGCGACATCCCCGATGGCGTACAGCTCGTTCATGTCCATGACCCACACTATGGAATCTCAAGCGGCTTGAGACGCAAGCCCGTACGAGGCCCATCTTTCCCCGCTCCGGCCCCGGTCGCCGCGCTTCGAACTCACAACCGCGGAGCTGGACTTGCTGAAACTTCCGGAGCTGCCACTGGCGGCTCCGGAAGCAATCGTGTGGGCCGACCGGACCTGGGCCATCCGTTTCGCGGAGAGCGGGCTGCGGATTGCGGACCCGTACGGAATCCTCGTGACGTTCGACGGAACGCGGCCCGTCGACATCGAGGGCCTCGACGACGAGCAATGAAGGCGCGTGCCCGCACGCCGCCGCCGCCGGATCAACGCCCGGCCAGGGGCAGTTCATCGCCCTTCTGCCGCCGAGGGCAGGGCCACGTGGCAGCGGGCTCTGGGTCTGTTCGGCCTCTTCGAGCACCAGTACGCTGTGCCCCGAGTCACCGACTGTCGCGGAGGCACGGGTGGGGGAACCGACATTCGGGGTGCTGGGTCCACTGCGGGTGCGGGTGGACGGCGCCCCGGTCCGCATCGGTGGCGCCAAACCGAGAGCGATTCTCGCCACGTTGCTGTTGCAGCCGGGCGGCTTCGTCTCGCTCGACGTACTGACCGAGGTCCTGTGGCCCGGCGGCGCACCCCGCTCCGCCGTCGCCAACGTGCGCACCTACGTACGCACCCTCCGGCGGGCGCTGTCGGAGGCGGGGGTCGCCACCGACGGACTCAGCACCCGGCCGTCGGGGTACGCGTTCGACGTCGGACCCGACGACATCGACCTGCTGCTCTTCGAACAGCGGCTGGACCGGGCACGCGCGGAGCGCGACCGCGGCAACGACGCCGCCTCGTTGTACGGCTACGAATCGGCGCTCGGCCTCTGGCGCGGCAGCGTGCTGCAGGACGTGCCGTCCAGCGTGGTGTGGGATCCGGCGATCACCAGGGCCGAGGAAGCACGATCGGTCGCCGTCGCCGAATGTCTCGACGTGCGCCTGCGCATGGGGGACTACGCGCCGCTGATCGCGGAGCTGCGGTCCCGGCTGGCCGAGGACCCGCTGCGGGAGGACCTGTGGCAGATGCTGGTGCGCGCACTGCACGGTTCGGGCCGCACCGGCGAGGCCCGGTCCGCGTACGCCACAGCCGAGCGGGTCCTCGCCGCCGAACTCGGCATCGAACCCGGCGCGTCCCTGCGCAACGCGGGGCAGGAGGCCAACGGGTACGTCGGCCGGCGCCGCGCGTCGCCCGCACCGGTGTGCCAACTGCCCATCGACGTGCCGGACTTCACCGGTCGCACCGAGGAAATCACCCTGCTGGAAGGGCTGTTGTCGGCGGCCGGCCGGCAGCCGGTCGTCGTGGTCCTGACGGGCCCGCCGGGCTCCGGGAAGTCCACACTGGCCGTTCACGTGGCGCACCGTGTGCGTGACGCCTTTCCCGACGGCCAGCTCTTCGTCGATCTGGGCGGAATGGGCGATCGGCCGCGCGAGCCGGCCGACGTCCTGGCCGAGATGTTGCGCGGTCTCGGTGTCATCGACAGCGCCATGCCCGGTGAACTGAACGAGCGGGCCGCGCTGTTCCGCTCACGCCTGGCACAGCGCCGGTTCCTCGTCGTCCTGGACGACGCCGCCGGCAGCGCACAGGTGCGCTCCCTGCTCCCGGGCACCGGGGGATCAGCGGTGCTCGTCAGCTCACGGCGCCGTACGCCGGGACTCCCGGCCCATCACATCCCCGTCGGCGTGATGAAACACCACGAGGCCCGCGCACTGTTCGGCACGATCGTCGGACCGGACCGGCTGCGCCTGGAAGGAGCGGACACCGACCGGGTGCTCGCCGACTGCGGCTCGCTGCCACTGGCCGTACGGATCGCCGGCTCCCGGCTGTCGAACCGGCCCGGCTGGACCGTCGGCACGCTGGCCGACCTCCTGCACGACGAGCGCGGACGGCTGGACCAGCTGCGGACGGGGGAGATGGAGGTACGGGCGAGCGCGGAGCTGAGCTACCGGCATCTGCCCGAGCAGGCGGCGACGGCCTTCCGCGCCTTCGGGCAGCTGGCCGGCGAGCCGGTGGCGGGCTGGCTCGTCGCGGTGGCCATGGGGCGGACCGACGAGGCCGCGAAGGAACTGGAGACGCTGGCCGACGAGCATCTGGTCGAAGTGGTGGGCACCGACTCCCTCGGGCTCCAGCGCTACCGCATGCACGATCTGCTGCGCTGCTACGCCGAGGAACTGGCCGAGTCGGACGACGCCGGCACACGCGCGCGGCGCCGGCTGGAGGTCGTCGACACACTGATCGCGCTCGCCCGCTGCGCCAATTCGGCGATGCCCGCGCGTTTCCTCGGAGTACTCGGCGAACCGGCCCAGGCCGCCGCCGCGATCTCGCCCGCGGTGCGTGCCCGGCCCGTGCCGTGGTTCGAAACGGAACGCCGCACCCTTGTCGCCGCCGTGGAATCCGCGATACGCCTCGGTCACGTCTCCCGGGCCGCCGACCTCGCGATCGAGCTGGCGAGCTTCTTCGACATGCGGGGCTACTACGGCGACTGGCTGCGCACGCACCAACTCGTGCTCGACGCGACGCCGGCTCCGTCCGACGCACAGGCCGCGGCGCTGCTCCGCAACCTCGGCCAGCTCCACCTCTACGGAGACCGGTACACCGACGCGGTCGCGTCGTTCGAGACCTCGCGTGCGCTCTTCGCCGGTCTCGGGCACCTCTCCGGCGAGGCGATGGCCGCGCTGGGGACCGGGTCCGTGTACCGGGTCGTCAATGATCTCGGCGCCGCGCTGGAGACGTTCGTCGCGGCGCTGCGCGGATTCGGCAGGGCCGGTGACCGGCACGGCGAGGCGGTCGCGTGCAACGCGATCGCCTCGGTGTGGCTGGAGCGGCGGGACCCCGAGGCCGCGGCGCCGTGGCTCGACGGTGCCCTGGAGCTGTCCCGCGAGGTCGGCGACCGGCACCGCGAGGCACAGGTGCGCCGCCGGATCGCGGCGATGCACGAACTGCGCGGCGAACTGCGCCTCGCACAGGCCGAACTGGAGTGCGCACTCGGTATCTTCGACGATCTGGCCGACACACACTGCGCGGCCTGTGTGCAGCAGAGCATCGGGGAGCTGTGCCTGCGACAGGGCGACGCGGGCCAGGCGTCGGCGCTGCTGGTCGACGCGCTCGCCGTACAGCAGCAGCTCGGCGACCGTCGCGCGGAGGCGCGCGTCGCGTGCCTGCTGGGCGAGTTGCACCACGCGACCGGCCGGGAGCAGACCGCGAGGCGCTACTTCCACCGCTCGCTGTCCACATGGCGCAGGCTCGACGCGCGCGAGCAGGCCGAACTCGTCGACGCGAAGCTGCGGTTGCTGAACTGACCCGCGCCGGTGGGCCGTCGGGACCGGCCCGTGCGACGAACGCGGTGCCGGCCGCAGGGCCGGCACCGGTCGTCACCACTGCGTCAGCCGCACCTGTTGTTGCTGGTCTGATAACGCGTCAGGTAGTCGTTCCACTGGACGCCCTGGATGACCGCGACGACGACCGATCCGTTGTGTATCTGCTCGTAGTGCAGGTGCGGAGAGAGGTCGTAGAGCGCGGACGAGGCGCCGACTTCTCCGATCCGCTGGCCGATCTTGACCGTCTGGCCCTTCTGGACGTCCCGCGTCTTCAGGTGCGCGTAACGCGTCCGCCAGCCGTCTCCGTGCCCGATCACGACGGTGTTGCCGTACCCCGTGTCCGTGGCGTAGTACGAGGAGAGGACCGTGCCGCCGGCACTGGCGAACACCCGGCGTCCGAAGTCGTCCGGGGTGCCGCTGGCGTTGTAGTGGTTCCAGTCGATCGAGTGCCCGGGGCTGTGCCCGTTCCAGTTGCTGCCCCGCCAGCTCTGCCCACAGTCGAACGGCATCTTGAAGGCGGGCCGGCCCGCGGCCAGCGCATCCGCCGGCGAGGCTTCCTGCGGGGCCGCGACGGCGGCCGAAGCCGTGACGGTGAGAGTGACGACCACGCTCGCAGCCGCCAGCAGCCGCCCGATATGTCTCTGCATGCTTTTCCCCTTGTAGTCGGTAACTCCAAGATTCAAGAAGGCGGGCATACAAAGCGGATACAACCTGTGTGCGGTGGCGGCATGCGGCCAACGGCCCACTGAGGAAGAGGAGTTCGCCGAGCGGAGCCAGGTGCGCGCCGACCGCGGTCTGCCAGGCCGGCCAGAGCCTGGGGCGGAGCCGATCGGGTGGGCCGCCGGCGCAGCGCGTTTGCCGAGCGTGGGCGAGGGATACCCGACGGTGATGCCGCAAATGTCCGAAGTGATGCTCCATGTCAATGGCGAACCGCACCGACTGACACTCGACAACCGCACCACCGTGCTCGACGCGCTGCGCGAGCACCTGCACCTCACCGGACCCAAAAAGGGCTGTGACCAGGGCCAGTGCGGCGCCTGTACCGTTCTGGTGGACGGTCGGCGCGCCAACAGCTGTCTGATGCCGGCCGTCGCCCAGAGCGGTGCCCGCATCACCACGGTCGAGGGTCTGTCGGACGGTGGTACTAACGGTCTGCACCCGCTGCAACAGGCCTTCCTCGACCACGACGGCTTCCAGTGCGGCTACTGCACGCCCGGCCAGCTCTGCTCGGCGGTCGGCGTCATCGCCGAGGCGGCCGGCGGCCATCCCTCGCATGTCACCGACGCCGCCGGCCCACCCCCGGGCCGGCCGGTGCCGCTCACCGCCGAAGAGATCCGCGAACGGATGAGCGGCAACATCTGCCGCTGCGCCGCGTACCCGCACATCCTTGCGGCGATCGAGGACGTCGCGAGCGCGACGGACAGCAGCAGGAGCGAAGCCCGGGTGGTGGCCTCATGAAGTCCTTCACCTACGAACGCGCCACCGACCCGGACCACGCCGTCGCCCTCCTCTCCCGCGATCCGAACGCCCGCTTCCTCGCCGGCGGCACCAACCTCGTCGACCTCATGAAGCTCGGGGTCGAGACCCCCGGTCACCTCGTCGACGTCGCCCGGCTGCCGCTCGACCGCGTCGAGGAGACCGACGACGGCGGTCTGCTCATCGGCGCCACCGCCCGCAACAGTGACCTCGCCGCCGACCCGGCGGTCCGGACGCGCTATCCCGTGCTGTCGCAGGCCCTGCTCGCGGGTGCCTCGGGACAGCTGCGCAACATGGCCACCACCGGCGGAAATCTGCTCCAGCGCACCCGCTGCACGTACTTCCAGGACATCACCAAGCCGTGCAACAAGCGGCAGCCCGGCTCCGGTTGCCCCGCGCGGGAGGGCCACCACCGCGATCTCGCGGTGCTCGGGCACTCCGAGGCGTGCGTGGCGACGCACCCGTCCGACATGGCGGTCGCACTCGCCGCGCTCGACGCCGACGTACTGCTGCTGGGCGCCGGCGGCCGGCGGACCGTACCGCTCACCGCCTTCCACCGGCTGCCCGGTGACCGCCCCGACGTGGACACCGTGATCCGGCCCGGTGAACTCGTCACCGGTGTCCGGCTGCCGGCGTCGTCCGCCGGTCTGCCGTCCGCGTACCGCAAGGCCAGGGACCGCGCCTCGTACGCCTTCGCGCTGGCGTCGGCCGCCGTGGCGCTCGACGTACGCGACGGAGTCGTGAGGGAGGTACGGCTCGCCTTCGGCGGGTTGGCCCACAAGCCCTGGCGTGCCACGACCGCGGAGGCCGCGCTGGCCGGCGGGCCGGCCACCGCCGGCGCCTTCGACCGCGCCGTGGCGGCCGAACTGGCCGCCGCCCGGCCCTTGCGGGACAACGGGTTCAAGGTCCTCATCGCCCGTAATCTGGCCGTCCGGCTGCTCACCGAACTGGCCGATCCCGCCACGGCCACCGTCGGCCATGCCGATCCCCGCCACACCGGCCACGGCCATGGAGGAGACCAGTGACGACCAGCCGCGAGCGGACCCTGGGTTCCGCCGCCGTCCGGATCGAGGGCCGGGCCAAGGTCACCGGCACGGCCAGGTACGCGGCCGAGCACACCCCGCCGGGCTGTCTCTACGCGTGGGTGGTGACCGCGACCGTGGCGCGCGGCCGGACCGAGTCCTTCGACACCGCCGCGGCCCTCGCCGAGCCCGGCGCCGTCGCCGTACTGACCCATGAGAACGCGCCCCGGATCGGCGAGCCGGACGATCCGACGCTGGGCATGCTGCGCGACGACCGTGTGCCGCACCGGGGCTGGGTCGTCGCCGTCGCGGTGGCCACGAGCCCGGAAGCGGCGCGCGCCACCGCCGACGCGGTGCGCGTCACGTACGTGACCGAGGACCACGACGTGGTCCTCACCCCCGGCCATCGGGGCCTCTACACACCCGAAACGGTCAACGGCGGGCATCCCGCGGTCCGTGAGCGCGGCGACTTCGACGCCGCTTACGCCGCCGCCCCGGTCACCGTCGACGTCACGTACTCGATGGACCCGATGCACAACCACCCCATGGAGCCGCACGCCGCCGTCGCACAGTGGGACGACGGGCGGCTGACGGTGTACGACTCCAGCCAGGGGTCGAGTGCCGTACGGGACACGCTGGCCGCGCTCTTCGCCATGGACCCGGCGCACGTCACCGTCATCAGCGAGCATGTCGGCGGCGGTTTCGGCTCCAAGGGCACCCCGCGTCCGCAGCCGGTGCTGGCCGCGATGGCGGCCCTGCATGTCGGGCGCCCGGTCAAGCTGGCGCTGCACCGCTCCCAGCTTCCGGCGCTCGTCGGGCACCGGCCGCCGACCATCCAGCGGGTGCGGCTGGGCGCGGGCCCGGACGGGGTGATCGACGCGCTGGCGCACGAGGTGACCACGTACACGTCCACGATCAAGGAGTTCGTGGAGCAGGCCGCGACACCTGCCCGCACCATGTACACCTCGCCGCACAGCCGCACCACGCATCGCGTCACCGCGCTCGACGTGCCGTCGCCTTCGTGGATGCGCGCGCCCGGCGAGGCGTCCGGTATGTACGCGCTGGAGTCGGCGATGGACGAGCTGGCCCTGGCCGCCGGGGTGGACCCGGTGGAGCTGCGGGTGCGCAACGAGCCCCCGTACGAGCCGGATTCGGGCCGGCCCTACAGCAGCCGCCATCTGGTGGAGTGCCTGCGCGAGGGGGCCCGGCGGTTCAGCTGGCGGGACCGCGATCCGCGCCCGGGGGTGCGCAGGCGGGGCCGGTTCCTGCTCGGCAGCGGCGTCGCCGCCGCCTCGTACCCGGTGCTGATCGCACCTTCCACGGCCGAGGCGCGCGCGGAGGCGGACGGCGGTTTCCTGGTACGGGCCAACGCCACCGACATCGGTACGGGAGCCCGCACCGTGCTCGCCCAGATCGCCGCCGACGCGCTCCACGCGCCCCTGGACCGGGTCCGGATCACGATCGGCGACAGCGACCTGCCGACGGCCCCGCTCGCCGGCGGTTCGGCGGGCACCGGCTCGTGGGGGTGGGCCGTCGACAAGGCGTGCCGTGCGCTGCGTTCACGTATCGAGGCGGCGGGCGGGGATGTGCCCGCCGAGGGACTGTCCGCGAGCGCCGACACCACGCAGGGCGTACAGGCCGGATCGGAGTTCGCCCGCCACGCCTACGGCGCGCACTTCGTGGAGGTCCGGGTGGACACCGACACCGGTGAGATCAGGGTGCGCCGGATGCTGGGGGTCTTCGCCGCCGGCCGCATCCTCAACCCCCTCACCGCACGCTCCCAGTTCATCGGCGCGATGACGATGGGGCTCGGCATGGCGCTGATGGAGGGCTCGGCGATCGATCCCGTGGCCGGTGACTTCGCGGAGCGCGACCTGGCCTCGTACCACGTGCCCGCGCACGCGGACGTGCGCTCGGTGGAGGCGTACTGGATCGAGGAGGACGACCGGCATCTCAACCCGATGGGCAGCAAGGGCATCGGCGAGATCGGCATCGTCGGCACGGCGGCGGCGATCGGCAACGCGGTGCACCACGCGACGGGGGTCCGGCTGCGCCGGGCGCCGATGCGACCGGACAGACTGCTGCCGCACCTGGGCTGACGGACGGTGCAGGCGAGGTGGCCGCTCTCGAATTCCGGCGGTTTCACGCCGCGCCCGCCCCGCGCATGCCCTCCACGCGGGATGCCGTCTTCAGCGGGAACGCGTCGGTGAAGCCGTCGGCCTCTTCATCTGGCTGATGCGCGTGGAGGACCTGGTGGTAGAGGGCGTTTGGCAGGTATGTCGGGTCGGACAGGCTCATACAGACAGGTCTGGACGCGCTGGTTGCCGGGGTCGAAAGCCCGTCCCTGGCCATGCTGGCTGGTCTCCTCCGCAGCGAGGAGCCCGAAGCGCCGGAGCTCTTCGACCAAGTCCTGGAGGAGCTGGGACTGATCTTCCACCCACCCGCGGACCCCCGGGCCGCAAAGTGGGCGATGGCCTGCTGGATCGCCGGTCAGATCGCCGACGGATCCGTGGATCCCGCCGTCGGCACCTACCTCATCTGGGCAGACATCGCCCATGACCTCGGCCACCCCGAAGAGCTGGAACCCCTTGTGCGCTGCGCGCACAGCCTGGACGGCTGGGAGGAGAGCTGGGGAGTCTCCGTCGAGGAACTCAACGCAGAAGCGGTCGAGGCAGCGAAGCACTTCCTCAGCAGGAGGTCCGCAGTTGAGGCGGGGGACGAACCCGGGGTGCGTTCTCGTCATCGGGATCGGCCAACCACGAGGTGATCCGCTCGCTCAACGTGGCCACACCGCAGAAGTGCAGCCAGAACCCCAAGTGTTCGACTACCCGCGGTCAGAAGAGGTGCGCCGAGGTGGCTTGTGTGAGGTTGTCGAGGATCGTGCGCAGCCAGGGGCTGCGTACGGCCGGCAGCCGGACCAAGGTGTGCTGGAGGGTTTCCCGGTCGGCCCGGAACAGGTAGTTGGGGAGCAGCGGGAGCGGGTCGTCGCGCAGGACGTCCTGGGGTATGCGGCCGGACGCGGGAACCGGCAGGTGCGGCTGGGGTGAGACCAGCGACAGCCACACACCCAGCGGCAGGGGCACCAGGTACGCAGACGCGGCCGGGCCGGCGGGGGTCCAGGTCCGGCCCGTCTGGGGATGGACCGGTACGAGGAGGATGTCGGCGCCCGCCTCGGGGGAGGGTCGTCCCGGTCCGGCGAGGACGGCGCGCCGCTTCGGAGGACCTCCCGGCAGCAGGGTGTCGAGAGCGCGCTGGAACACGTCCGCGGTCAGACCGCCCGGGATCTCAACCGGCTCCCCCTGGGAGGCAGTCAGCAGGTGGGCGAGCGCCTGTCCGGCCGCCGCTTCCCACCGCGGGCTCCATGACCAGTAGTGGTTCGACCCGGACGGTCCTCCCCAGGTGGCGATCGGCTCGAACGGGGGTATTGCCTCGCCTTTTTCCGCCAGCTGCGCCCAGGAGAGGCGCACAGGGTGGATACCGTCGGCGGGGACGCGGTGCACGGCGTCCGGCTGAGCCGTATTGCCTGCCAGAGGGAGCAGTCGTCGACCCTGGTGGCCACGGGGAGGCTGCAGGCCTCGCAGGCCATGTTGGGCCCGTCGGCTCCGTCGAGGCCGCAGCAGGCACCGCCGAGTTTCCCGGGAATCAGCCGGGTTCCTCGGATGTCACCGGGCGCGATGACACTCGCCCCGGGCGTGCTGTCGGACAGGGCGTGGACCGGTGCGTATATGCCGCGTGCCTCTGCCTCGCCCGGATCGATCTCGTCCCACATCCGCCACGGCCCTCCCCAGGGGTCCGGGTCCACGGCGAACGTCCCGGGCTCCATGAGCACCGGAAGCTGGGCTCCGTTCCCGTACGTCTGACGGGCATGGACCGGCAGCGCGACCTGGGACAGTGCGGTGGTCAACTCGGCGCCGCATCCGACACACGCGAAAACGAACAAATGCCCTCCGCCCGGGAAACAGACGCATCGTCGCACCTCCCCGGCAGCCGGCCAACGTGTTTTCTCACCTCGCCCACCACTGGGCAGCTTCTCCACGGTCAGGCGGATGACGCTGCCCTGAGTGATGGACAGCGGTCCTCGTGGTCGATCCAGGTCGCCCGCCGGGTGCAGCCGGTCCCATGCCTGCGCGGAGGCCGTGCCGTAGACCGTGTGGGGTCAGATCGTTCGGATCCGGTGGGGGTCAGTCTGTGAACGCGCGAGGACGCATGGGCTCGGGCAGCTTCCGCGCGAGTTGCCGGGCGGCTTCGAGGACGGTGCGGTCTCCCAGGTAGGGGCCGATGATCTGGATGGCCAGCGGCAGACCGTCCGCGGTCTGCCCAGCTGGGAGGACCAGGGCTGGAAGTCCGACGGGGCCGGCGAGGTTGAGCCAGCTGGTCTGATCGAAGAAGGGGCGCTTCTGGCCGTCGACGGTGATGTACCGCTGCGGGGCTGGGGTGTTGGTCTGGTCGGCGACGGCGGCCGTGGGTGTGGCGGGGGTGATGAGGATGTCGTGCTCGTCGAAGTAGCGGTCCCAGGCCGCGCGGAGGTCCTGGCGTGCTTCATCGGCGACGCACCAGTCGCGGTGACGCATGGTCCGTGAGTGCAGGTACAGGGCGCTCGGGTCGTCGGCGGGGATCTTCTCGGCGGCCGTGACGTCGGCCGCGAAGGCCTCGTCGCCGGCGGTGGCCGAGGCGGTGGCGTACATGAGGCGCTGGAACAGTTTGTCGCTGTCGGCGAAGTCGACGGGCTTGGTGGAGTCGTCAACGGTGGCGCCGAGACCGCGCACGAGCTTGGCGATCTGTTCGAGGAGGGCGCGGGTGCCGGCGTCGACGCGGCAGTACGCGTCGTCGGCCCAGATGCCGACCCGGTACTCGCCGAGCGTGGCTTTGGCCGGGGCCGGGAGGTCGATTTTCCAGCCCGGCCGGTCCGCGGGGGAGGGGGAGGCGATGACGTCGAGGAGGAGGACGAGGTTCTCGACGGTGCGGGCGATCGGGCCGAGCGTGATCATGTCGCTGCTGGTCGCCCAGCCGGGCAGGCGGGGAACGTGGCCGCGGGTGGGCACGATCGGGCTGGTGCCGCGCGAGGTGCGCAGGGCGTAGACACCGCAGTACGCGGCGGGAAGGCGAAGCGAGCCGGCGAGGTCGGAGCCGATTTCGAGGCTGGTGAAGCCCGCGGCGACCGCTGCCGCCGGGCCGCCGGAGGAGCCGCCGGCGGTCCTGTTGCCGTCGAAGGGGTTCTTGGTCGTACCGAAGATCGGGTTCGACGTCTGGATGTCCTGGCACATGGCCGGCACGTTCGTGTGGCCGATGATGATCGCACCGGCGTGGCGAAGCAGCGCGACGACATCGGCGTCACGGTCGGGAACGTGGTCGGTCAGGGCGGGGGAGCCGCAGGTGGTGCGCATCCCCTCGACCTCGAGGGCGTCCTTCACGGTCATCGGCAGACCGTGGAGCGGGCCGAGTGTCTTGCCGGTCGAGGCGAGATGCTGGTCGGCCTTGTCGGCGGCCGCGCGGGCGCCGGCGGCGTCGAGGGTGACGACGGCGTTCAGCTGCGGGTTCGACGTGGCGATGTGTTCGAGGTACTGCTCCAGGAGTTTGCGGCTGGTGATCCGGTGCCCGCGCAGAGCGGCCAGCTGCTCGCCGGCGGCTGCCAGGTGAAGGGGTCCGGTCATGTGAGGGCTCCTGGAGGGGCGGTGGTGCGGGCTGGCTGGGGTGGTCATGGCGGTGACCGCGGCACGGGCTGCCGCAGCGGTGAGCACGGTGCGGCTGGTTTCGCTCACGAAGACGGGTTCTGGCTCAGGTTCTGTGAACCCATGCCGACCCGGTTTGCGCCCGCCTGCACGCTGAGGAGCGAGCCGCTGACCTGACGGTTCAACAGGACTACCAGGTCCTGCATGCTGAGGGCCAGCCCGGCTCTGCGGAAGTTGTGCCTGAGTGTGATGTCAATGGCTCCCCGGCCGTGAGCAACCGACAGTCGGGAACACATGTCCATGGCCCTCGCTGCGACCCGGATCGCCGTTCTCGTGGTGGTGTCGCGACGGCAGACTACGGAGATGGACTCCGACCTCTACCCTGATCTGGCCGCTGCGGGCAGCCTGGCCGCGGCGTTGGAACAGCTTGCGGCCGAACTCGGTGTCGATCTCACGGTGGTACCCGGCGATTGGGGTCCACTCGTTTCGGCCGGCATCGCCTCGTCGGTCCCTGAGCGCAAGCCGCTGTCCGTTCACATCGGGGCGGAGAGCCGCTGGTTCGGTGTCTCAGGCTGGAGTCGCGGAGTCGAACTCATCACCGGAGCCACGCCCGACCTGGCCGATGTCGTCAGGGCCGGAGCGGCGTGGGGGCGGGGCGGGAGTCTGCGGGAGCTGCGGGCGGAGCTGTCGTTTGTGCGCAGTGGCGCACGATGCGGGAGCAGGCGGCCGAGGAACCGGATTTCACAGGTTTCGGCGAACTCGTGGAAGCGGCTCATGCAGAACCACGGCTGCGACAGCTCTATGTATTCTCCAGCCACTGGACACTCGGCTTCAGCTCCTGCACCGGATTCCAGTTCCGCGATGAGGTGGCCATCGTCCCCTCATACAGTGGCAGCCCATTCCGCGTGAAGAAGTATCCACTCTCCGACGATGTTCTCGGCGAGGCCGCCACAGCCGAGGAAGCCGTGGCCCTGGCGGTGTGCCACCTCCCCACCGATCTCGGTCCGGCCGTCACGGGAACCGCCGAACACGATGGATGACGAACGCGACCAAGTCTCTGACCGTCACCCCTCCGGCCTGGTTCACTTCAAGCGGCTCTGGCTCAACTTCTGTGATGTGGCCACTGCGAGTAACCGGTTGGGGATGACATTCCCAGCTGGTTACTCTCCGGGCCATGAGCGGACCGGTGTTGGTGATCGAGTTGGCGGAGGCCGTCCCTCGCGCGGGGATCCACAGACTCCGCGAGTTCCTGCTTGGCGCCTCGGCACGGTTCGAGGAGAAGCGGGTCGGCGAGTACGGCCTGAACATTCACGCGGAGAGCCTCGGGATTGAGGACGCCGGGGACGAAGACGGACGCCGGCCCGTCCTGGTCTCACTCATGGGGCCCGGGATCGGTGACGAGGCTATCTTCGATGCCGAGCACGCCGATGAAGTGGACCAGGAACCTCTCATCGGCTTCGCCCCCACCCACGCGGCCGACATCATCGCGTTCTGCAACCGTCCTGTGGATCACCTCGTCACGGCCTTGCTGACCGCCGCCGTCATGGACGTGATCGGTGGTGTCGCCAACGCCGAGCTACGAGACGATCAGGTTTCAATCGTGGCCGGCCTTCCGGGCATCGTCGCCACAATGACCGATCCATGGCCCGCCGCGTACGGCTCGGCGCAATTCCTCCGAGCGTGGGCCCAACAGCCCGGTTTCCGGCTCCTGAAGTAGCCGGAACTCAGCCAGCCGGCTCACGCGAGTAGTACCCGCCTGCGGAACAACTTGAGACCGGCTCGGCCGAACATCTGGCGCTTGAGCATTTTGATCCGGTTGACATGGCCTTCGACCGCGCCTGAGCCCCAGGCCGGGGTCAATCCCGCGGTGACGGCGTCGAGGTCGCGGTCGATGCCGGCGGCGAGAGTGTGGAGGCAGGGCCCTCGTTCCAGCGGTCGTCCAGATAGGACGTGTAGTCGTCGAGCACCGAGGGCCGGTTCCGCCACTGGCCCTTGAACAGGTCCCTCGGGCCTCTCGGCGAATCGGTGTTCAGTCGGCCATGCTGAACCTGACGGTTCTTCTTCCGGCGCGGGCCCAGGCTCGGGTTCGCGGGCGGGCAAGGGCTCGCATCCATCGGCGGTGCTGGGCAACCGCTCGTTCGGCGGCATCGCTCAGGTTGCGCCAGAGATGCCACCGGTCTGCGACCTGGATGGCTTGCGGGGCGCCGACGGTGGCGCCTTTGGCGAAGAACCGTGCCCGGTCGCGGCAGACGACCTCGATGCCCGGCCGGTCAGCGAGCCAGGCCGCCAGGCTGGACGCTTCCCCGTCTCGATGCCCATGTCCACCGACAGCACCACGACGTCCGCGACCGAGGGGAACAACAACTCTTCGAGCCGAAGCACGACCTCTTCCACGGCCCCGAACTGCCAGCCAACCGCCGGGCCGACGGCCCATTTCGGGCGACTTCATGTACGACTCCAAGGTGTCCAGCTGTCACCTAGCGTGGGCGCTCCACAGTTACGCTCCGTTACGTCTGGACATCGAAGAGAGCAATGGATGGGGGTGGCGGGGCAAGCACTGCGCGAAGGCGCGTCAGTATGGCTCGCCACTGCTTCCAATCCTCCGGGTCGACCCAACTTGAGGATGGCCCGTCCTCGTCGCTGGCGATGCGGGCGAGGGCTTCGTCGGCGAGTGCTCGAAGGTCGGAAGGGAACACGGGCATCGGTGTTTCCGGACCGTAGGACATGTCGGCGGGTTCGCCTCCCGGGCATTGCGCCGCGATCAAGGCGGCGGCGGCCACCGCCTCTTCCGCTTCCGTGAGGTAGCCGGTCGCATCGATCGTCCGGATGAGCACGCCTCGGATCAGGGCTTCACGCGCCTCGGGCGCGGCATCGTCGAGCGCGTTGGCGAAATCCGCGGCTGTGTCGTTGTCGAAGGGACCGGTATCCCAGGTGCCCATGCTGATCTCCTTGCGTATGGTCGCCCGGATCCTCGCATCAGGCACTGACAACACGACTACGGGGCGAGCAGGACCCATTTACGAAGAAGGCCGAAGTCTGCGCGGCCGAACATCTGGCGCTTGAGGGCGTCGCGGTCACGGTCGATGCCGGTTGCGAGAGTGTGGAGACTGGGCAGGTCGTCCTGGCGGACGACGTCGAGCCACTGCGGGAGTCGATCACCCTGACGTTCGGTGAGCATGTGGGCGAAGGAGACCGGACGCGACCGGTCAGGCCATCGAGTTGGGGCAGTTGGCCAGGACGGCCTTGAGCCGGAGCTGTTCGATCTCGGTCAGTGTCTCTGGTCGGCTGAGGATCCATCTCGTCACCACGCGGGGTGCCGGCGGCTGCGCCTATCTCGCGGGTAGGCGCTGACCCGACCGTAGGTGCCGCGATAGCCCAAGGGAACGATCTCCTCCCAAAGCTTCCAGGCGTTGGTGCAGTCCTCGTTCCATGGCTGCGGGAGATCGGGGCCTGGTCGGCTTGTCCAGCACCGCCTCGGTCGCGCATCAGCTCGGCCGTATGGAGGAGCTGGGGATGATCAGCCGCAGCGCCCGGCGCTGGCATTCCGTCCGGCTCGGAGCCTGATCAACGCCGGCGGGGCCGTCCTCTTAAATCCAATGGATCCAGTCGCCGTGCGGGTGGGTGAAGGAGACAGGTGTGCCGTCGACGGAGAGGACGAACGGCGAGGTCTCGAACTGGGGCGGCGTGACGTCGGTAACCACGCCCGGCCCTTCGTTCGCTATCCATACGACGTCGAGTTCGCGGGTAAGCGCGGCGAAGTGGGCGCGGAGTTGCGGGCTGATGTATACCAGCACCGCTGAGTGGAACACCACGACACGCGTGTTCCGGGGCGCTTGCTCGACGCAGGCTGGCAGCGCTTCGAGCAGGTCGCCTTCGTGCACGGGCACCGGATGGCGCTGTGCGGTTGCCAGTGCGGAGACGAGGCGTTCGTGGCGGGCCGTCTGCCCTGGCCACACCAGGCACTCGAGCCAGGACCGGTCCTCGGGGTCAGACGGATCGAGGGGGTTGAGGTCGATGCCGGTCGCCCATGCCACCTCGGGGATCCGCAGTTCCGGGTGATGTCCTTCCGCCCGGCACCGGAGTGTCGGCGCCTGTGGGTCACTGCCGGTCAGGTGTGTGTGGCCGTAGTCGTAGGAGTACCGGTCGATGTTCAGGCACAGTCCGGCGCTCGCGCCGACCTCGATCAGGGCGAGCGGCCCATCGAGCGCAGCCAGCGCGGGCAGGAGTGTTGCGCAGCGGCCCGGTTCGTTGGTCTGGGTGCGCCGGGACAGCATCAGCGCCCGCAGTTCCCCGGCCTGTGTGGTGGCCAGTTCCCGAAGAGCGTCCGGTGCGGGTGCCGTGCGCAGCATGTGGCGGGCTGCGGCGAACAGGAGGTTCGGCTGGCGCTTGTTGGCGGGCAGGGTGCCCAGGAAACCCAGTACGTCCGGGTCGGACGCGACGGAGAGGGCGAGCGTCTCGTAGGCGGGGGACCGTCCCGCCGCCTCGTGCTCGGCGAAGCGGCGGTAGTTCTCTGCCGTCGTCACGCGGTCGTCCAAGCCCGTCATCGCCATGTCGTGATCATATGAGCCGGTCCGGAGTCGGCCGAAGCCCCGGGGATCAGAAACAGCCTCTCACCTGTCCGGCCCCAGCGGCTGAGCGGCCTGGCCGGCGGAGGGTTCCACCGGAGGGAGGCTCCACAGAGAGTTGGAGGGGTGTCTTCAGCGGGTGACCGCGAGTGTGACCGAAGGTGGGAGCCACCCGAACCGGACACTGTGCGTTCCCGCCGTTCAACCCTGGTGGGCAAGCCCAGTGGGCTGCGGCGACTCCTCTTCCCGCGCGACAGTCGAGGGGAGAGGTCGCTCCGGCCTCCGGCACCAACTGGAGGCCGGTTCGCTGCGTTCCGGGCCCACCTCAGACCTGACCTCTCACTTCTGGGAGACAGGCCCTAGGGATCCGGCCAATGACTTCGGGTCAGGTCCGCTTGCGGCTCGCGATCTCGTCAGAGAGCTGCCGCACATGGGCGGGGTCCGCGTCCCGGGCAAGGGCGACGTAGTGGTCCATGACGGCCGGCCGGTAGCGCACGGGCAACGTCTGTCCTGGGGCGAGTCGGGTGAGCTCGGTGATCGTGAGGTCTTCGTCTGCGATACCGCGGAACGAGATGCCGCTGGCGGTCTCCACGTCGAACATCAGGACGACGCGTGGATTGCCGTTGACCTCCCGCCAGTCGACGAGAACGCCGAGCGCAAGCGCCCCCGTACGCAGTTCCGCATTGCGCTTCCGTGCATCGCTGCTCAGGAGCGGGTTCGGGGCGACGCCCGGGAAGTCCGGCCCGACGCCGAGCGATTCCCGACTCAGGTCGGGCCTGAGCTGCGCCGTCAGATCGTTCAGATCGTTGAGCTTCTTCTTCCAACCGAACATCCTGACCCCTCCCTCACACCGGTGCCGGAATCTCGGCCCGGCGCGCTTCGCCCTCACCGCGATTGGACGGCGCGGCCATTCCCGACCACCGTCGCATCGCCTCGTCCCGATGGGGTGTCGCCGTCTGCGGTCGCGGACGGGCTCGGTCGGTGCACCCGTCTGTCGAACGAGCCACGTCCGCACGCCGACAGGAGGACCAAGCCGTGATCGAATTGACCCCAACAGTAGCGGGCTTCCGGGTATCGCGCAGTTGCGCGACAATTCGCGTTCCGTGGCAAGGCCGGGGTGCTGGTCTCGTGCGGTGCCGCGCCGCGCAGCCGTGGAACCAACCACAAGACTGGCACTGCCTCCCGCCGAACGGCGGAAGGGCAGTTCCGGAAGTGAACGTAACGAGTCGTCCTTCGATCGTAGAGGATGAGGGGCAGGGCGCCCGTCGCCGGTGTCCGGACCCGCGTCGCGATCATGGCCGGACCGTGAAGAGCTCAACTCCTCACCCGGGCAGCGTGATTGCGAAACGTCACGACCGTCACCCGCCCGGATGTTCATGTACGCGGACACGGACGAGCCCCGAATGGGCGCTCCACCCGCTCCCACTGCGACAAGCTCCATATTCGCCATCCGCCCATGGCTCCCGTGCGCACCGTCCGACCAACGCCAACACACTGCAACTCCCCATACGAACGCTTCACCAGTGGCGCCGGGACACGACCGAGGTGATCGTCGGTGCGGTTACCGGCACCTTGGCCCGGCCTCAACTGCTCGTCCCGGGCCGGTACGACACCGACGGGGTACTGCGGTCGGTGGGCCGTACGACGGTGCTGCGGCCGGACGCGGCCCACCAGTTCACCGGCCGGCTTGGGCTCCTGTGGTGGGCGCTTGGAGGGCTCCTTGGGGACCCACTTGGGTGCCCAGACAGTCGGGCGCGGTAAATCCCCTGTTCAGAGCCCGTATTGGTCGCTGGTCGGGGCCGTTGCAACTCCTTTCTCTCTCTATGGAGAGGAAAGTAGGGGGCGGCAGAGCCCGCGCCCCTCGACCTTCACCGGGACCGTCTGCAAGCCCAAGGCCCCGGCAAGCTGCTGGCAGCTCAGGCCTCGGCCCGCTTCCGACTCCAGTACCGACACGATCCGCTGGTAGTCCGGCGCGAGCGAGGACCGACACAGTCATGCTTGGGTCCGGTGCGGCACCGGCGATCCGGCCATCGCGCCCAGCGCCGGCTCCGCGACCGCGGAGGACGGCTCGGCCAGCAGCTCGGCCGCGCGGGCACCCACCAGCCGCTGAAGCGTGCATTCCGCCTCCCCGAGCGCGGGCTGCACCCGCTCGGCCTCGTCCCGCGACCGCGCGATCTCTTCCCGGGCCTTCTTCTCCCGGGCCTCCAGCAGACCGAGCAGCGACGGCACCCGCCGCCTCCACGAGCCAGGCGAGCGGACGCACCCAGCTCATCTCTCCCGTCGCACTCGGCGTTCATGCTCACCCGCCCCGAACCAACGGATCACGTTCGGAAAGCGGATGGCGTCCGAGCCCAGGGTGCGGGGCGTGGCAATGGGCCGACATCCGGCCACGCCGGTAGCCGGAGTCATAGGCGATTGCTGTCGACCAAGCTCTATACAGCTCTGAATCCAGACCTGTATACATGCCGTGTTACGGCTGCACAGAGAGGAGATGACCATGCTGGTCATCCTGGGATTCGCGATGGTCGCGACGTTCCTCTACCTGATCATGAGCAAGCGCGTCGTTCCTGTCGCGGCCCTTGTTCTGGTTCCCGTCGTCTTCGGCCTCCTGGCCGGGGCGGGGCTGGGGATCTCCGACGACATCAGCAAGTCGATCGAGGATGTCGCACCGACCGCGGCACTGCTGTTCTTCGCGATCACGTTCTTCGGCATCATGATCGATGTGGGGCTTTTCGACCCGCTCATCCGTGGTCTGCTGCGCGTGGTCCGGCAGGACCCGGTGAAGATCGTCGTCGGCACGGCGCTGCTCTCCGCGATCGTGTCGCTGGACGGTGACGGCTCGACCACGTTCATCATCGTCACGTCGGCGTTCCTGCCCATCTACCTGCGCCTGGGCATGAGCCCGGTCGTTCTGACCTGCGTCACAGCCACTACCAACGGAGCGCTCAACACGGTTCCCTGGGGCGGTTCCACCGCCCGTGCCGCGGCCGCCCTGAAGGTGTCGCCCATCGACATCTTCGTCCCGATGATCCCCGCCGTCGCGGCCGGCCTGATCGCTACTTTGGTCTTCGCCTATTTCCTCGGCCGCGGCGAGCGCCGCCGCCTGGGCATGGTCGACCTGGGCCCCGGAGTGCTGCGCGGGCGCACCGCCAGCCAGTACGCGAAGACGTCCGCCGCGCAGCCCGCCATGGCCGGCGCCCCGACGGCAACGACCACGTCGGTGTCTACAACCGCGGACGGCACCTCCGAGGCGGCTGCCGACGGCAGTGGCGACAGCCCCCGCCCGACACCGCGGCCGGACGATCGCACGGAATTGATCACCTCCGACGGCCACATCAACCGGCCCAACGCCCGTCCGAATCTGCTGTGGCCCAATCTCGTGCTGACTCTCGGCGTCATGACACTGCTGGTCGAGGGCACGATCGAGCCCGCCGTCGTCTTCCTCGTCGGCGTCGCGATCGCCCTGATCCTGAATTTCCGGCATGTGGCCGAACAGCGCGCGCAGTTGGAGGCCCATGCCTCCAGCGTCGTCAGCGTCGTCGGCATGGTCTTCGCCGCCACCGTGCTCACCGGTGTCCTCAGCGGCAGCGGCATGGTCGAGGCGATGGCCGACTGGCTGGTCGGCATCATTCCCGAATCGCTCGGCGGGCACTTCCCGGTCATCGCCGGCCTTCTGTCGATCCCGATGACCTTCTTCACCAGCAACGACGCCTTCTACTTCGGCATGCTGCCGGTCCTGAACGAGACCGCGGGCCACTTCGGCGTCTCCTCACTGGAGATGGCCCGCGCTTCACTGGTCGGCCAGCCCCTGCACCAGTCCAGCCCGATCGTCGCCTCGTTCCTGCTGCTGGTCGGCATGGCCAAGGTCGATCTCGGTGACCACCACCGCATGACGATCTGGCGGGCCGTCTGTGTCGGACTGGTCATGCTGCTCGTCGGCGGCCTCACGTTCGCCTTCCCTCTCTGACCAGCCCGCTCCCTACCCGCGGCAGTCCGGCAACGCGGCGATAAGGTGTATACACCTCGATGTGCGGAACTGACGACAGGGATCACCATGGCTCGGGCGACTGGCAAGAGTGAGGCTGTCTACGAGCGGCTCAAGCAGGACATCGAGTCGCTGCACCTCAAACCGGGCGCCAAGCTCAGCGAGATCCAGCTCGGCGAGGAGCTGGGTGCTTCCCGCACCCCGGTGCGGGAAGCCATTCGACGGCTGTCACGCGAGGGGCTGGTCGATTTCGTGCCGGGCGAGGTGGCTCGCGTGGCGGCCATCTCACTAGGAGGAGTGCGGGCGCTTTTCGAGTTCCGGATGATGGTCGAACCCGAAGCGGCCGCGCAGGTGGCCGGCCGGGCACGAACGCAAGAACAGGTGCTCGAACCCTTCCGGCAACTGCTGTCCCAGGTCGAGGAGTTCGAGGAGTCCTTCAGAAGCATGGACGGCGCCCGGCAGACTCAGTCCTTCCGGGACTTCTACGTGCTGACCGAGAGCTTCGACCAGCATGTCATCGAGGCCTGCCGCAATCCGTACCTGTCCCGGACGATCCGAGACCTGCGCAGTCAGACCGTGCGCCTGCGCCACCTGTCCCACAGCGGACCGCGCCGGATGCTGACCTCCCTGGACGAGCATCGCGCGATGCTCAAGGCGATCACGCACGGGGACGGCCAAGCCGCCTCGGCGGCCTGCCGTCATCACCTCGCGCAGACGCTCCAGGCATTGATCGACAGCCTGACCGACCAGCACGCCGAGTACGGCGCGGACGTGCTGCTCACGCCCTGAGCCGAGTCGCCGAGGACGCCGGAAGCCCGGTCTGAGAGAGCACCCCCGAGGGGCTGTGCCTCTCCATGAGCATTGATGTATACATAGTTGGATACAGCGCCTAGTCTTCCGGAAGGTGAGGCCGTCAGATGCCGCACACCGTCTCAGCAGCGGACCTGTCGCGGTTCGCCACCGCCGCCGCCGAGTACCACGGCGTGCCCGCCGCTGACGCCCGGCTACTCGCCGACACTCTGGTGACGGCCGAGCTGTGGGGGCACGCGTCCCACGGCATGCTGCGCCTGCCTTGGTATCTCGACCGGATCCGCAGCGGCGCCACTGCGGCCACCGCCGCCCCGGAAGTGGTCAGCGACAACGGAGCCGTCATGGTCATCGACGGCAACGACGGACTCGGCCAGGTCCTGACCGACCGAGCGGTGCACGAGGGTGTCGTACGCGCCCGCGAGCACGGGATCAGCGCCGTCGCCGTTCGGAACTCCGGCCACTTCGGTACGGCCGCCTACTTCACCCGCAAGGCCGCGGAACAGGGCTGCGTCGCGATCCTGGCCACCAACGCCAGCCCGGCCATGGCCCCTTGGGGCGGCAGGGAGAAGAGGGTCGGCACCAACCCCTGGTCGATCGCCGCCCCGGCCGGCCGCTTCGGCACCGCGGTGATGGACATCGCCAACACCGCGGTGGCGCGCGGAAAGATCTACCACTCCAAGGAGCGCGGTGAGCCCATCCCCGAGGGCTGGGCCGCCGACGCGCACGGCGTACCGACCACCGATCCGCGGCGCGCGATCGAGGGCCTGATCCTGCCGATGGCCGGCCACAAGGGCTACGCCATCTCCTTCATGCTCGATGTGCTGGCCGGGGTACTCACCGGCAGCGCTTTCGGCTCTCACGTGGTGGGCCCCTACCAGCCCACCGGACGCAGCGGCGCGGGGCACCTGCTCATCTGCCTGGACATCCGCTCCATGGCCGACCCGCCGGAGTTCGAGCGGCGGATGGAGGCGCTCATCGAGGAGACGAAGACCACCCCGGCCGCGCCCGGCACCCAGGAGATCTTCGTGCCGGGCGAGCCGGAGATCCGTACCGCAGAGCGACTGCGTACCGAGGGCATCACGGTGGCCGACGACACCGTGGCCTCCCTCACCCGTATCTCCGCGACCACGGGCGTCCCCCTGCCCGTTCCCCCGACCGAATCCACCCCCAATCCGCAGGAGCTCTCCGCATGATCGCGCTAACCGTGTCCCTCCAGGTCATCCCCGGGTCCCGGGACGATTTCCTGGCCGCCATCAAGGAGAACGCCGAGCGTTCCTTCTCCGACGAACCGGGCTGCCGCTACTTCGACGTGGTCTGCGATCTGGCGGACGACCACCACTTCGTCTTCCACGAGCTCTACGACGACGAGGCCGCGGTCGAAGCCCACCGTGCCGCGCCCCACTTCAAGGTCTGGCGAAAGGCCGCAGCCGCGTACGTGGTGCCCGGAAGCCAGGTCAACACCCTCTCCCACCGCCTCTTCCACCACTCCTGACCGACGAACGGAGTCGTACTCATGTGCGCCGAGCCCGCTGAACCGAACGTGCTCATCAACCCCGACGAGGTCGAACGCTTCGATCGCGGCGGCGGTGTCGCCACCATCCCCTACATCGGCAAATGGAACTCCGGGACGGCCGTCATCACGACCGGCCAGACCATCTTCCAGCCCGGCAACGGCCTGCCTCTGCACAGTCACAACGTCGAGGAATCCGTACTGATCCTCGAAGGCGAGGCCACCGCCGAGATCGACGGCGAGTTCTTCGACCTGGAGGTTGGCCGGGCCACGTGGGTGCCCGCAGGCGTCCCCCACCGCTTCCTCAACCGCGGCGAGGGCGTCATGCGGATCTACTGGGTCTACGGCGGCCGCGACGTGACCCGCACCATCACCGCCACCGGCGAGACCTTCGAGCACCTCTCCGCCGACGACAAGGGAGGCGCGCCCACACCATGAACACCATCCAGACCACCAACCCCGCCACCGGCCGGCCCATCGCCTCGTACGAGGCCTGGGACGCCGAACGTGTCGAGACCGCGGTACGCCGAGCCCACACCGCCGGCCGCGCCTGGGCACTCGTCCCGGTCGCCGAACGCGCCGCCCTCGTGGGCCGTCTCGGACAGACCCTGCGCGCCCACGCCGACCACCTGGCCGACCTCACCGTGCGGGAGATGGGCAAGCCGCGCACCGAGGCCCTGGGCGAGGTGGGCAAGTCGGCGCTGACCGCCGACCACTACGCCGAGAACGGCCCCCGGCTGCTCGCCGATGTCCGCGTCCCCATAAACGGCGCTGAGGCCTGGGTCGCCTACGAGCCCGCCGGCCTGGTGCTGGCCGTGATGCCCTGGAACTTCCCCGTCTGGCAGGTCATGCGCTTCGCGCTGCCCTCGCTGGTGGCGGGCAACGGCATCCTCCTCAAGCACGCCTCCAACGTCACCGGCAGCGCGCTCGCCCTTCAGGAGCTGTGTGTGCGGGCGGGTCTTCCCGAGCACCTCGTGACCGCACTCCTGATCGCCGACATGGACGTGCCCGACACCACCGCACGTCTGATCGACGACGACCGCGTCGCCGCAGTCACGCTCACCGGAAGCAACCGCGCCGGAGCGGCCGTGGGATCCGCCGCCGGCCGGGCCGCGAAGAAGTCCGTCCTCGAACTCGGCGGCTCCGACGCATTCGTGGTCCTGGACGACGCCGATGTCGAGACCGCCGCCGCGGCCGCGGTGAGGGCCCGGTTCACCAACTCCGGCCAGAGCTGTGTGTGCGCCAAGCGGTTCATCGTCCACCAGGACGTGGCCGACGCCTTCACCGCCGCCTTCGTACAGGGCGTGGAGGCCCTCAGGACGGGCGACCCGCGCAATGCCGACACCCAGGTCGGCCCCCTGGCGCGCGACGACCTGCGCGGCGCGATCGAGCGTCAGGTCGAGCGGTCCGTGGCCGCCGGCGCCCGGCTGCTGACCGGTGGCAAGCCCCTGCCGGGCAACGGCTACTTCTTCCAGCCGACCGTGCTGGCCGACACCACGCCGGGGATGGCCGCCTTCGACGAGGAGACCTTCGGACCGCTGGCCGCGATCGCCGTGGCGGCGGACGAGGACGAGGCCGTATACCTGGCCGATGCCAGCGGCTTCGGCCTGGGGCTGAGTGTGTGGACCGGACGGCCCGCGCGTGGCGTCGAGGTGGCGCGCCGCATCACCAGCGGAGCCGCTTTCGTCAACGCCGTCGTCGCCTCCGACCCGCGCCTGCCCTTCGGCGGGACCAAGCGCAGCGGCTACGGCCGCGAACTGGCGGCCGCCGGTCTGCGCGAGTTCACCAACACCCGCACCTACTGGATCGGCCACTGACGCCGCGCACTCGCCGCAGCATTCACCGTCCCGGCCGCCCGACGGCGGGACACAGACGGCGTGGCTGTCCGGCTGGCCGCGATGCTCGGAGCTGGGGACTTTGTCGTCGGTGTGGAGTTGTATCGGCTACGTGGAATTCTCAAGTTCTTCATCCGTACGCT
>NZ_JAAPBF010000190.1 GCF_022695985.1 Streptomyces sp. NP-1717
GGGACGGGCTCGGGGCCTACGCGCCGGATCCGGCGTCCGCCGAGCGCTGGATCACCACGGGGACTCCCCATCTTTACGCGGGGGTTGTGGAGGCCACGGGTGTGGTGGGTCCGCTGGTGCTGCCCGGCGGCACGGCGTGCGCGGGCTGTCTGACCGAGGAGCGGGTCGGCCGGGAGCCGGGGTGGCCGCTCATGCTGGCCCAGTGGCGGTCGGGGCGCCGGGCGTCGGTCACACCGGCCTGTGACCTGGGGCTCGCCACCACCGTGGCCGGTCTCACCGCCGCCCACGCGCTGTCCTTCCTGGACGGGGAGCTGCCGGCGAGCACCGGTGCGCGCTGGGAGCTCACGCTTCCCCTGCTCGACTGGCGTTCGGAGCGGATCGTGCCGCATCCGGCCTGTCCCTGCGGGGCCGCCGGAGAAGCTGAGGGAGAGGGCATGACAGTGCCCGGGACGCCACACGACACAATGGTGCGGTAACCGCCATGGGCGGCCCGGCTGTCTGGGAATTGGAGGGGCGTATGTCTGATCTTCCCCGGAAGGCGGTCACTCGAACTGCCAAGTTGGCCGCGCTGCCACTGGGGTTCGCCGGTCGTGCGACGTGGGGGCTTGGCAAGCGGATCGGCGGCAAGTCCGCGGAGATCGTCGGCCGCGAGCTCCAGCAGCGCACGGCGGACCAGCTCTTCAAGGTGCTCGGTGAGCTCAAGGGCGGGGCCATGAAGTTCGGCCAGGCCCTGTCCGTGTTCGAGTCCGCGCTGCCCGAGGAGGTGGCGGGGCCGTATCGGGCGGCGCTCACCAAGCTCCAGGAGGCGGCACCTCCGATGCCGACGAGCACGGTGCACAAGGTGCTGGCGGAGCGGCTCGGCGAGGACTGGCGTGAGCTGTTCCTGGAGTTCGACGAGAAGCCGTCGGCCGCCGCGTCGATCGGCCAGGTGCACCGGGCGGTGTGGCACGACGGGCGGGACGTGGCCGTCAAGGTCCAGTACCCGGGAGCCGGTGAGGCCCTGCTGTCCGACCTCGCGCAGCTGAGCCGGTTCGCCCGGCTGCTGGGTCCGCTGATCCCGGGCATGGATGTGAAGCCCCTGATCACGGAGTTGCGCGACCGGGTGTCGGAGGAGCTGGACTACGAGCTGGAGGCACGGGCCCAGCGGGAGCACGCCGAGGAGTTCGCCGACGATCCCGACGTGGTGGTGCCCGATGTGGTGCACCAGTGCGAACAGGTGCTGGTCACGGAGTGGATCGACGGCATACCGATGGCGGACGTGATCGCCGACGGCACCGACGAGCAGCGCGACCGCGCGGGCCAGCTGCTGGCGCGGTTCCTCTTCTCGGGCCCGGCGCGTACGGGGCTGCTGCACGCGGATCCGCACCCGGGCAACTTCCGGCTGCTGCCGCCCGCCGACGCCGGGGAGGACGGCATGGGGGGTGAGGGTGAACTGCGCCTCGGTGTACTGGACTTCGGCACCGTCGACCGGCTGCCGGGCGGACTGCCCGAGACGATCGGGGAGTCGCTGCGGCTGACGCTGGAGGGCGACGCCGAGGCGGTGTACGAACTGCTGTGCACGGAGGGCTTCGTCAAGGAGTCGATCGATCTCGACCCGGACGCGGTGCTGGAGTATCTGTTGCCGATCATCGAGCCGGCGGAGGCGGAGGAGTTCACCTTCAGCCGCGGCTGGATGCGGACGCAGGCGGCTCGAATAGCCGACCCGCGGTCCCCGGCCCACCAGTTGGGGAAGCAGTTGAACCTGCCGCCCGCGTATCTGCTGATACACCGCGTCACGCTGAGCACGATCGGTGTGCTGTGCCAGCTCAACGCCACGGTGCGGCTGCGCGAGGAGCTGGAGGGGTGGCTGCCGGGCTTCCTGCCGGAGGAGTACGCCTACGAGGAGGAGCCCGAGGTCGAGGCGGGCGCGTGACACCCGGCAGGGCTTGGCGAACGCACCGCGGGGGCCGGTCCCTGAGGACCGGCCCCCGCGTCAAGAGCGTTCAGGGCTCGTGGCGTTGTGGCGCCCGGCCGATGGCGGTCAGTGCATGACCGCCATGGCCAGCGCGCGGCGGGCGCGCATCGACACGCGCTCGGCGCGGCGCTGCATCCGCCGAGCGGCGACCAGGCGCACGGCCTGGCGTTCCGCGTCGGCTTCACGCAGGCGCTCGGTCATATGCGCGCGTGCCATGGCTTCTGGGATGAGTTGCATCTCGCGGGTCCTGTTCTGACGCGAGTCGCTCGCGCCGGTGGTACTGACAGCTGTGGTGGCGGAGCCGGACGGCTCACGCAGGGAAGAGGTCATCGGGGCCTGCTTCTTGGGATCGTGCGTGAAAGGGCGGTCGATGGTGCCGATGGCGTTCATGCCGCGACCGGGTTCTTGCGCGGACGGCCACGGGGCCGCTTGCGGGCGACGACCACGCCCTGGATGAAGAGCTCGCCGCCCCAGACACCCCACGGCTCACGCCGCTCCTTGGCGCCGGCGAGGCAGGCCTCCATCAGCGGGCAGGTGCGGCAGAGGGACTTGGCGTACTCGACGTCGGCCGGGGACTCCGCGAAGAAGACCTCCGGGTCGTAGGCACGGCAGGGAACGGGTACGCCGAGGTTCTCGATGGCGTCGTCGAGCGCGGTGAGCGCGGTGAGCGGGGTCAAGGCGGAGTCCTCCGTGAGGCCGGGCGGGGTGATCGTTTCGGAAGGCGGTACGGACGGGGCGTGCGCTTCGAGTTGCACGGTGGTGTCTTCCTCGTCTTTTCGGTCCGGCCTGTTGGCCAGGTGTCGGCTGGTACCGGGTGGTTCTCTTCCCGAGGCCCCTTCGCTCCGTCCGTCCCGTTCGGGACAAACAGAAGGGCCGCGGATCCCGGGTGGGGTTCCGCGGCCCTGAAGGCGCCTGCCTGATCGAATCAGGCTGGATCACTCCAGGGTTCAGGCCCACGGAAGGCCCACATCGTGTGGTGCTGCTTGGTCTGCTTCTTGGCTTCCGCACCGGCTGCGGCGAGCGCATAGGTCTTGGCCTCTGCCGCTGCTACTTCTGCCGCCAGTGCCTTGCTCGGTCGCTCATTGCCGCCCGTGACAGGAAGAGCCACGGGGTTGATCCGGCCGGCGCGGACGCCCGACAGACCGGTGGCGATGAACGGAGCTCCATCAGTGGCGAGCAGCCCGGAGCGGGACACGTCGAACGAGCAGGCGGAGACGACCGAGCGATCGGTCATTTTGACGGTGCTGACGAAGCTGCTGTTGATGCTGATCACTGGAATCGCCTCCTCTCGGCGTATCGAAATCCGGATACCACTTCGGACAAGTAGAGCACGGGGACGGGGCTTCGGAGAAGCCCGCTGTTCCCGTGGTTAAGAACCTATGGTGATTCGCGGGGCGCGCGCAAACTATTTTTTCGACGAGTTTGTATCAGCTCTCCTCGTCCTCCCCCGCAAGCTCCTCACCTGCGCAGATGGCGAGGACATCGGCTCCGAAGCGCTCCAGCTTCCGACCGCCGACGCCCGAGATCCTGGAGAGCTCGCCGTCGTCGCCCGGCACGGACTCGGCGATCGCCATCAGGGTCTTGTCGGTGAACACGCAGTACGCGGGCTGACCCAGTTGTTTCGCCTGGTCGGAGCGCCACTCGCGGAGCCGCTCGTACAGCCCCTCGTCCATGTCCGAGGGGCAGCCCTCGCAGCGCATCAGCTTCATCTCGCCCGCGTCCGTGAGCGTCGTGCCGCAGACACGGCACAGCACCGGCCCGCGTCGCTTGCGCCGGCCGCCGCGCTCGGCCGCGCCGCCCGCCGCCGCGCCGGCGCCGCGCGTTCCCGGGGCGGACGAGCCGGGCCGCAGGCCGCTCAGGAAGCGGGTGGGGCGCCGGGAGGCCCGGCCGCCGGGCGCCCTGGAGAGCGCCCACGACAGGGAGATGTGCAGCCGGGCGCGGGTGACCCCGACATAGAGGAGCCTGCGCTCCTCCTCGACCTGTTCGTCGGTCTTGGCGTACGTGATCGGCATCATGCCCTCGGTCAGGCCGACCAGGAACACGGCGTCCCACTCCAGGCCCTTGGCGGCGTGGAGCGAGGCGAGGGTGACGCCCTGGACGGTCGGGGCGTGCTGGGCGGCGGCGCGCTCGTCCAGCTCGGTGACCAGATCGCCGAGGGTCGCCTCCGGCCTGGCCCGTACGAAGTCCTCGGCGAGACGTACGAGGGCCGCCAGCGACTCCCAGCGGTCCCGCACGGCGCCGGAGCCCGTGGGCGGTTCGGTGGTCCAGCCCTTGGTGGAGAGCACGGCCCGCACCTGCGACGGCAGGTCGACCACGTCGTCGAGCAGGGAGTCGTTGCCGCCGAAGCGGGCCGCGCCGCGCAGCGCGGCTCCCGCCTCCCGCACCTCCTGGCGCTCGAAGAACCGCTCGGCGCCCCGGAGTTGGTAGGGCACCCCGGCGTCGGCGAGAGCCTGTTCGTAGACCTCCGACTGGGCGTTGATCCGGTAGAGAACGGCGATCTCACCGGCGGGGACACCCGCGGCGACGAGGTCGCGGATGCGGCGCGCGGTGCCCTCGGCCTCGGCCGGCTCGTCCGCGTACTCCGTGTAGACGGGCTCGGGGCCCGCGTCGCGCTGGGAGATCAGTTCCAGCCGGTGCTCGGCGGCGCGGCCCCTGGCTTGATTCAGCAGGCCGTTGGCCAGGTGCACGACCTGGGGGGTGGAGCGGTAGTCCCGGACCAGCTTCACCATCGTCGCGTTCGGGTGGCGGGTGCGGAAGTTCAGCAGATGGTCCGGAGTGGCGCCGGTGAACGAGTAGATCGTCTGGCTGGCGTCGCCGACGACGCAGAGGTTCTCCCGGTCTCCCATCCACAGTTCGAGGAGCCGCTGCTGGAGCGGGCTGACGTCCTGGTACTCGTCCACCACGAAGTGCTGGTACTGGCCGCGGATCTGGTCGGCGATGTCGTGCCGGTCCTGGAGGATGCCGACGGTGAGCAGCAGGACGTCCTCGAAGTCGATCACCGACCTGTCCCGTTTCAGCTGTTCGTACATCGCGTAGATCTGGCCGATTTCCGCGGGGTCGCGCGGGGCGTCGCGGTGGGACTTGGCGACGGCGGCCGGATAGTCGGCGGGCACGGTCTGGGTGACCTTGGCCCACTCGATCTCGCCGGTGACATCCCTCAGCTCGTTGCGGTCGAGCCGGATCCGGCAGCGGGCCGCCGACTCCGCGACCAGCTGGACCTTGCGCTCCAGCAGCCGGGGCAGCTCACCGCCGACCACCTTGGGCCAGAAGTACTGGAGCTGTCGCAGCGCCGCCGAGTGGAACGTACGCGCCTGGACACCGCCCGCGCCGAGCTGGCGCAGCCGTCCGCGCATCTCCCCGGCCGCCCGGTTGGTGAAGGTGACGGCGAGGACGCTGGCGGGCTGGAGGATCCCGGCCCGCACGCCGTACGCGATCCGGTGGGTGATCGCCCGCGTCTTGCCCGTGCCGGCACCGGCCAGGACGCAGACCGGACCGTGCAGCGCCGTCGCGACCTCGCGCTGCTCGGGGTCGAGCCCGTCGAGCACCGCGTCGGCGTCGCGCCGCGGTGCCACGAACTGGCTGCCGTCGGAATCCTGCGGGAAGAGTGAGGAGTGCGTTGCTGCTGTCACCCCGCCATGCTGCCAGGTCCCGTGAGGCTGGTGCGGCACTTGTCCACAGGGGAGTCACGTTGGTCGTACAAGTACGGGAATGGTGACCAGGTCACGTACGTTCTCCTCACAGCGAAGACATTTCGAGCCTGCCAGAGGAGCGCGAGAAGACATGCCGGGGACCGTGACGATGTACAGCACCACATGGTGCGGATACTGCCGTCGGCTCAAGGGCCAGATGGACCGCGAAGGCATCGCGTACACCGAGATCAACATCGAGCACGACCCGGATTCGGCGGCGTTCGTCGAGAAGGCGAACGGCGGCAACCAGACCGTCCCGACCCTGCTCTTCGACGACGGGTCGACGTTGACGAATCCGTCTCTCGCGCAGGTCAAGCAGAAGGTCGGTGCCTGACCCGGGGCACGACAGGACGCGCGGCACCGCAGGAGCCCCCGCCGGCCGGCGGGGGCTCCTGCGCGTTCCGGCCCGTTCCGGCCGGCTTCCGGTCAGTTCAGCGGCTTCGGCAGCGGCTTCCCGTACCAGAGCTCCGTCAGCCGTGCCGCGATCGAGATGCCCGACGGCGGGAGGACCTCGCCGGACTCGATCGCGGTCCGCAGGTCGTCGCGCGAGAACCAGCGCGCCTCCTGGATCTCGTCACCGTCCACGGTGATCTCGAAGGAGGTGGCGCGGGCCATGAAGCCCAGCATCAGGCTGGAGGGGAAGGGCCAGGGCTGGCTCGCGACGTACTCGACGGCGCCGACCGTGACGCCCGCCTCCTCGAACACCTCGCGGGCCACGGACTGTTCGATCGACTCCCCCGGCTCCACGAACCCCGCGAGCGTCGAGAACCGCCCCTCCGGCCAGTGCACCTGACGGCCGAGGAGCGCGCGGTCCTGCTCGTCGGTGACGAGCATGATCACGGCGGGGTCGGTGCGCGGGTAGTGCTCGGCGCCGCACGCGGGGCAGCGGCGGATGTGGCCGGCCGCCGCGATCACCGTGCGCTCGCCGCAGCGGGAGCAGAAGCGGTGCAGCCGCTGCCAGTTCTCCAGCGCGACCGCGTGGACCATCAGGCCCGCGTCGCGCGGGGACAGCAGCAGCGCCGCCTCGCGCAGCCCCGCGGGGCGTGCCGACTGGTCCATGCGGCCCGGCAGCGTGTCCTTCTGGAGAGCGAAGTAGCTGACTCCGTCCGCGTCCGTACCGAGGAAGTAGCGGTGGGTCTCGGTGAGGGGCGCCTCGAAGGCCGGGGTCATGACGAGTTCGGTGCGGCCGTCGGGGGTGTCGTCTATCAACACCTGGCCGGCGGAGACCACGAAGACCCGCGTCGTCGGGTGGCTCCACGCGGCGGCCAGCCAAGCCTCGTCGAGGCGGTGGTGCGCGGCCCGGTCGATGCCACTGTCGGAGGTCAGGACGATCGGCCGGTGTGCGGCGGTTTCTCCGCCGCTGGTGGTGGTGCTCACTGGTACTTCCAACTCCCCCGGATGGATGGGTGTCTGTTCAGCGGAGAGCGGCGGCGAGATCGCTCCAGAGGTAGGCGGTCGTCTCCACGCCCTTCATGAGGAGGTCGATCCCGACCTTCTCGTCGGGCGCGTGCCAGCCGTCGGACGGTACGGAGACGCCGAGGAACAGCACGGGTGCGGCGAGCACGTCCTGGAGGTCGGCCGCCGGTCCCGAGCCGCCTTCGCGGGTGAAGCGGATCTTCCGGTCGAAGGCGCGGCCCATGGCCCGTACGAGCGACTGGAGCGCGGGGTGGTCCAGCGGGGTCAGACAGGGGCGGGTGGCCGCGGCGAAGGTGGTCTTGTGGCGGATTCCCGCCGGGATCCTGGCGTCGATCCAGTCACCGACGGCGCGCTCGATCCGGTCCGGGTCCTGGCCGCCGACGAGCCGGAAGGAGAGTTTCAGCCGCGCGGACGACGGGATGATCGTCTTGCCGCCGGGGCCCTGATAGCCGCCTCCCATGCCGTTGACCTCGGCGGTGGGACGGGCCCAGACGCGCTCCAGCGTGGAGTAGCCGGCCTCGCCGAGCGTGCCGTGCGACTTGGCCGTACGCAGCCATGCCTCCTCGTCGAAGGGCAGTTCGGCGATGAGTGTGCGCTCCGCCTCGGTGAGCGGTGCGACGCCGTCGTAGAAGCCGGGCACGGTGACCCGCTCGTCCTCGTCGTGCAGCGCGGCCACGAGGCGGGCGGCGACGGTGGCCGGGTTGGGCACGGCCCCGCCGAACGAGCCGGAGTGGATGTCCTGGTCGGGGCCGTACAGCTCGACCTCGCACTCCGCGAGGCCGCGCATCCCGGTGCAGACGGTGGGGGTGTCCGCGGACCACATGCCGGTGTCGGAGACGATCACGGCATCGGCGGCGAGGCGGGCGGCCCGCTGCTCGACGAGCGCGCGGAAGTGCGGAGAGCCGGACTCCTCCTCGCCCTCGACGAGCAGTTTGAGGTGTACGGCGGGGCTGTCGCGGCCGGTGGCGGCGAGGTGCGCCCGGACGCCGAGTGTGTGGAAGAACACCTGCCCCTTGTCGTCGGCGGCGCCGCGCGCGTACAGCCGGCCGTCCCGGACGACCGGTTCGAAGGGGTCGCTCCCCCAGCCGTCCTCGCGGGCCGCGGGCTGCACGTCGTGGTGGCCGTAGACCAGGACGACCGGGGCGTGGGGGTCGTCGGAGGGCCACTCGGCGAAGACGGCGGGGGCGCCGGGGGTGTCCCAGATCTCCGCGACCGGGAAGCCGGTCTCGCGGAGTTTCGCCGCGAGCCAGTCGGCGCTGCGCCGTACGTCCGCGTCGTGGTCGGGCTGCGCCGATACGGACGGGATGCGCAGCCACTCGGTGAGGTCGTCGAGGAAGGCCGCGCGGTGGGACCGGATGTAGTCACGGGTGTGCGTACGGACGGCGCTGTCCGGGGTCTCGCTCATACATCGAGCCTATCCGTCTCCGGGGGTGGTCTCGTCTGCCGTTCCCCGTTCGGGGCGCTGTTCCGGCATGTGTTCGCCGGAGCCGGCGGAGGTGTCATCGGTCGCGTGGACGGTCGCGTGCTCGGTGCCGTACAGGAGGATGCGTTCCAGTCCGGCGCGTCCGGGCAGCCCCTGGGGGCGTACGGCCTCGCCGCTGCGTACGTAGAGGAAGGTGGCCGTGACCGCGTCCGGCGCGATGCCGTGCTGCTCGGCCCAGGCCAGTCGGTAGACGGCGAGCTGGAGGGGGTCCGCGGTGCGGGCGCGGGCGGTCTTCCAGTCGACGATCTCGTAGGTGACGGTGTCCGTCACCGGGTCAACGTCGCGGTACACCGCGTCGATACGGCCCCGGATCACGCGCCCGGCGAGGGTGAGCTGGAACGGTGCCTCGACGCGGTACGGCGTGCGCCGGGCGTAGGAGGTGCGGTCGAAGGCGTCCTTGAGGGCCGCCAGATCGCGTTCGTCGGCGATCTCCGGCTCGTCCGCGTCTCCGCCGGGCAGTTCGTCCGGGCCGAGCATCGGGAGCGGCAGCTCGTCGAATCTGGACTCCACCCAGGCGTGGAACCGGGTGCCGCGGCGTGCCCCACGCTGTGGCGGGCGGGGCATGGGGCGGGCCAGTTCCTGGGCGAAGGCGTCGGGGTCGGCGGCGAGACGCAGCAGTTGGGAGGCGGAGAGCGAGGGCGGCAGGGGAACGTCACGGACGCGCGCGCGAGCGCGCAGCAGCTCTCCGGAGAGGGCGTCGAGGTCGCGGTCCCAGGAGGCGAGCGTGCGGCGTTCCTCGGGGGTGAGATGTGTGCCCCCGGCCGGCTGTCGGGGGCCGGGCAGACGTGCGGGATCCGCCGTCGCCGTTACGTCGGCCGGGCCGGCGGGGGCGGCCGGGCTCTCCCGACTCTCCGGGTTCTCCGTGCTCTCCGGCGTCCTCGGGTGCTCGCGTTCGGTCCCCCAGTCGTCCCAGTCCGCCAGGTCCTGGGAGTCGTACGGCTCCGCCAGGTCGTCGTACACGTCGTCCGGCGGCGGGGCGTCCTCTTCGGGAGGAGGCTCGTCGTACGGCTGGTCCGTCGCCCCGGCGGGCGCCGTCAGCGCGTCCAGGTGGGCCAGGACCGTGTCCGCGGCGGTGCGGCGGCGGGCCAGGGAGTCCGGGTCCAGCGGCAGGGGCCACGCCCGCGCCGTGTCCGCGGCCAGCAGCGCGGGGTTCTCCTCGGACTCCGGGGGCTCGTCGGCCCACGCCTCGATCTCGCCGAAACCGGCCGCGCAGTGCTCGTACAGGGCGTGCAGGAAGGCCGAGGGGCCACGGGTGCGCTTCTGGGTCGGGCCCCACCAGTGGCCCGAACCGAGCAGCAGTGAGCGGGGGCGGGTGAACGTCACGTAGCCGAGGCGCAGTTCCTCCGTGTGCTGATGGGCGCGCATCTCGTCCTTGAACCCCTTGAGGCCCCTGGCGTCCCACTCGGGAACGTCCGGGAGCGTCGGGGCGTCGCCGCGCAGGGCGTGCGGCAGGACCTTCGACTGGGACGTCCACGCCTCCCGCGCCTTGCTGTTGGGGAACTGTCCGGTGACCAGGCCGGGGACGGCCACGACATCCCACTCCAGGCCCTTGGACTTGTGCGCGGTGAGGACCTTCACCGTGTTCTCGCCGCCGGGCAGGGCGTTGTCCAGGCCCTTCTCGTACTGCGCCGCCGTCCTGAGGAAGCCGAGGAAGGCGAGGAGCGTGGCGTCCCCGTCGAGCGCCGCGAAAGAGGCCGCCGTGTCGAGGAAGTTGCCCAGGGTCTCGCGGCGCCGGGCGGCCAGGGCGTGCGGGGACGCCGAGAGTTCGACCTCCAGGCCGGTGGTGGCGAGGACCCGGTGCAGGACGTCCATCAGGGGGTCGGCCAGTGAGCGGCGCAGGTCGCGCAGTTCGGCCGCGAGCCGGGCGAAGCGGACGCGCGCGGCGGCGGAGAAGGGCAGCCCGTCGTCCTTGCCGCCGGCCGACTCCAGGAACGTGTCGAGCGCGTCCGCGAGCGAGATCACCTCGGCGGGGTCGGTGCCCTCGACCGCCGCCGCCAGTCGTTCGTCGGTGTCGGCCGATTCGTCGGATCCGCCCTTCGCGCGGTGGACCAGCAGCCGGGCGCGGCGGCCGAGGAGCGCGAGGTCGCGGGGGCCGATGCGCCAGCGGGGGCCGGTGAGCAGCCGTACCAGGGAGGCGTTGGCGCCGGGGTCCTGAAGGACCTCGCACATCGCCACGAGGTCGGCGACCTCCGGGAGATGGAGCAGTCCGGCCAGGCCGACGACCTCCACGGGCACGTCGCGGGCGACGAGCGCGCTCTGGATCGCGGGGAAGTCGGCGGCGGTGCGGCACAGCACCGCGATCTCGGCGGGCTCCTTGCCCGTGCGCACCAGATGCGCGACGGAGTCGGCGAGCCAGTCCAGCTCCTCGGCGTGGGTACGGAGGAGGGCGCACCGCACGATGCCGTCGCGTTCTGCGCCCGGCGCGGGCCGCAGCGCCTCCACACCTTCGTGCATGGCGCGCAGCGGCCCGGCGAGGCCGTTGGCGAGGTCGAGCAGGCGGCCACCGCTGCGGCGGTTCTCGCTGAGCGAGAAGCGGGCGGCCGGCGTGCCGTCGGCGTGCGGGAAGTGGGAGGGGAAGTCGTCCAGGTTGGCGACGGAGGCGCCGCGCCAGCCGTAGATCGCCTGGCAGGGGTCGCCGACGGCCGTCACCGCGTGGCCGGTGCCGCCGCCGAAGAGGCCCGACAGGAGCAGGCGTTGGGCGACCGATGTGTCCTGGTACTCGTCGAGCAGCACGACACGGAACTCGTCGCGCAGGATGCGGCCGACCTCGGGCCGGGTGAGGGCCAGTTCGGCGGAGAGGGCGATCTGGTCACCGAAGTCGAGCAGGTCGCGTGAGCTCTTGGCCGCGCGGTACCGCCCCACCAGATCGAGCAGTTCACGGCGGGCGGTGGCGGTCTCGGGCACCTTGCGCAGGTCGGCGTTGGTGAGCCGGGTGCCTTCGAGCGTGCGCAGCAGTTCGGTGTCGTACGCGGCGAGTTCGCCGGTGGGGACGAGATGTTCGGCGAGTTCGGCGTCGAGCGCCAGCAGATCGCTGACCAGGGCGGGGAACGATCTGGTCAGGGCGGGATACGGGCCGGGGGCCTCCTTCAGCACCCGCGCGGCGAGTTGGTAGCGCGTGGCGTCCGCGAGGAGCCGGGCGGTCGGCTCCAGCCCGATCCGCAGGCCGTGGTCGGTGAGGAGCTGTCCGGCGAACGCGTGGTAGGTGGAGATGCGCGGCTCGCCCGGAGGGTTCTCCTGGTCGAGCAGATCGGGATCGGTCACCCCGGCCCGTACGAGCGCCTTGCGGACCCGCTCGGCCAGTTCGCCCGCCGCCTTGTTGGTGAAGGTGAGGCCGAGGACGTGCTCGGGAGCCACCTGGCCGGTGCCCACCAGCCACACCACGCGCGCGGCCATCACCGTCGTCTTGCCGGAGCCCGCTCCGGCGACGATCACCTGGGGGGCGGGCGGTGCGACGATGCACGCCGTCTGCTCCGGGGTGAAGGGAATGCCGAGGAGTTCGTTGAGCTGGGCGGGGTCGGTGATACGAGCGGACACTTCAGAGAGGCTATCGGGGACCACTGACAGGAGAACGACGGACAGATCCGGCAGACCGGGACGTCACGGCTCCCGGGTGCCGGACGTCACCGTCGCGGTGGTCCCGCGTGCCCCGGTTACGGGGCCCGCGGCGCTCACTCCACGATCTGCCGGCCCTCCGGTCGCGCGCTGCACGACGCCCGGAAGGAACAGTGCGCGCAGTGCTGGCCGGTGCTCGGTGTGAAGCGTTCGTCCAGTACGCGCCCGGCCGCCGTGGCGAGCAGATCGCCGACCCACTCGCCCGCGAGCGGCTCCTGCGCCTGGATCTTGGGCAGTTCGTCGCCGCCCTCCTTCTTGGGCGCCGCCTGCCGCAGCTGTACGAGTTCGGCGCCGCCCGCCTCCGGCCGCCGCCCGTCGAAGACCTCGTCCACCGCGCCCTCCCCCACCGCGAGCTGGTACACGGCGAGCTGGGGGTGGTGCGCGACCTCCTCCTTGGTAGGAGCCGCTTTGCCGGTCTTGAAGTCCACGACGTAGGCGCGCCCCTGGGCGTCCTGCTCCACGCGGTCCATGGAGCCCCGGATGCGTACTTCGTAGGCGCCGGCCTCAAGGGTGACGTCGAAGGCGTGCTCGGTGGCGGCCGGTGTGCGCCCGGCGCGGTCCATCACGTGCCAGCGAAGGAAGCGTTCCAGCGCCACGCGCGCGTGCTGCTTCTCCTGCTGGGACTTCCAGGGCGCGTCGAAGGCGAGCGAGTCCCATACCGAGTCCAGGCGTTCCATGAGAACGGCGAGGTCGGCGGGGGTGCGGCCGGAGGCCACCTCGTCGGCCAGGACATGGACGACGTTGCCGAAGCCCTGGGCGGCGGTGGACAGTTCGTCCGCCTTGACCTCACGCCCGAGGAACCACTGGAGCGCGCAGGTGTTGGCGAGCTGTTCCAGCGCGCTGCCCGACAGGGCGACGGGCTGGTCCCTGTCGCGCAGGGGTACGGCGCTGTGCGTCGGCTCGTACAGACCCCACCAGCGGTGCGGATGGGCGGCGGGGACCAGCGGCTGGCCCTCCTCGTCGGCGAGCGCGGCGAGCCGCGCGAGCCGGCGGGCCGCCGCGTCGCGCAGCGCGGGCGACACCTGCGGGTCGACGGTCGTGGCGCGCAGTTCGGCGACGAGCGCGGCGACGGCCAGCGGACGGCGCGGCCGGCCGGTGACGTCCTTGGGGTCGGGGCCCAGTTCGGTGAGGAAGCGGGACGGCTGGTCGCCGTCGTCGGCGGGTGCCTTGACCGCGGTGACGACGAGCCGTTCGCGGGCGCGGGTGGCCGCCACGTAGAAGAGACGTCGCTCCTCCGTGAGGAGGGCGCCGGGAGTGAGGGGTTCGGCCAGACCGTCGCGGCCGATCCGGTCCGCCTCCAATAGAGAGCCGCGCCGCCGGAGGTCGGGCCACAGTCCCTCCTGGACTCCCGCGACGACGACGAGCCGCCACTCCAGACCCTTGGAGCGGTGCGCGGTCATCAGACGGACGGCGTCGGGTCGTACGGCCCTGCCGCTGAGGGTGTCGGCGGCGATGTCCTGCGCGTCGATCTCCTCAAGGAAGTTGAGGGCTCCGCGCCCGCCGGTGCGTTCCTCGGCGCGGGCGGCGGCGTCGAACAGGGCGCACACGGCGTCCAGATCACGGTCGGCGTTACGGCCCGCGGCTCCGCCCCGCAGAGCGGAGCGCTCAAGCCGTGCGGGCCAGGGGGTGCCGTCCCACAGCTCCCAGAGCGCCTCCTCGGCGGTACCGCCGCCCGCCAGCAGGTCACGTGCCTTGGCGAGCAGCGCGCCGAGCCGCTGCGCGCCGCGCGCGTGGGCGGGGTCGTGTGTGACGAGCCGCTGCGGCTCGGCGAGGGCGCGGGCCAACAGTGTGTCGGAGGGCGGCGGTACGCGATTGCCAGCGGCCCGCTCCTCGTCGCGCAGGGCGCGGCCGAGGCGGCGGAGGTCGGCGGCGTCCATGCCGCCGAGGGGCGAGGTGAGCAGCGTGAGCGCCGTCTCGACGTCGAGCCAGTCACTCTCGACACCGACACCGACACCGACACCGGCGTCGGCGTCGGCGTCGGCGTCGGCGTCGGCGTCGGCTCCAACT
This sequence comes from Streptomyces sp. NP-1717, assembly GCF_022695985.1. Lineage (GTDB taxonomy): Bacteria > Actinomycetota > Actinomycetes > Streptomycetales > Streptomycetaceae > Streptomyces. The sequence continues at coordinate 14,162 of NZ_JAAPBF010000190.1, forward strand.
CCCGGCGCGCCGAGCCGCCGTTCGGCCCAGCCCGTCAGCGCGTCG
>NZ_JAAPBF010000191.1 GCF_022695985.1 Streptomyces sp. NP-1717
GTCATACCCAGGAGCCACACCCGGCCTCGTACCCCAGTAGGGGGTCGGCCCGCTACGCGCGTCACAGCTCGGCGAGCAGCTCCGCCTTCTTCGCGCTGAACTCGTCGTCCGTGACGAGGCCCGCCTCGTGCAGCTCCCCCAGGTGCCGGATCCGTTCCGCGATGTCGGCCGGGTCGCGCCGCGCCGACGCCATCACGGGCACCGGGACCGGCCCGGCGTCCAGGGCGGGGGCGGGCCCCGACGTCCGTACGGCGGCCAGCACCGCCGCCGCGAACGGCAGCGACTCGTGGACCGGCCCGTAGCCGAGGCCGAAGACCACCGCCGCCGGGTCGTGGTCGGCCTGTGCGGGCTGCTCCTGGTCGCCGCGGCGCAGCAGCCGCAGGTAGCCGTCGAAGACCTCGGGGGAGCGCCATTCGACCCCGCACAGCTCGGGGACGCCGAACCGCTGGTCGCCCGCCTTCCACTTCGCCGACGACGCGCCCGTCCAGAACCAGCGGAACGACACCTTGGACCCGTCGAAGGACGCCTTGCCGTCGTACGCCTTGAAGTGCAGCGGCGCCGGGGGAGGAGCCACCAGGTAGCGGTCCGCCGGCTCAGGTTCGCCGGGCGGACCGGTCGTGGTGAGGGCGGCGCGCAGCTCGTCCGCGTAGTACTCCGCGAGCGTCTCGCGCTCGGCGGGCAGCACCAGCCGGTACGGATCGCAGGTGTCCTTGAGCTGACCCGCCGCCGCCTCCATCAGGGGATCGGCGCCCGGCCGGGGCACGGCGTGCAGTACCACCGTCCCGCGTCTGCCCGGGGTGAGCGTCACCGACGCCAACGCCTCGTGCGGTACGCGCCGTTCGCGCAGTGCCTGGAAGAGCTTTGGCGTGCGTATCCCCCGTTCGAAGCGGATGAGCACGGAGTCGCTGTCGAACTCCCAGGTGGCATGAATTCCGGCCAGCACATCACCCATGTGCCTCATCGTATGCGGCGGGAGACCGCACGTCGCCCCTCGGAGCCGACCCCGGCGCCCGAGTTCTACGCGCGTCAGATCACTTCCGCGCCGGAGATTCCCCTCCGGCACGCGTCACCGTCGTCCGCACAACTGGTGTTCCGGTACGAACCGACCCCGATGTCCGCGAAGTTCCGCAGGCTCTCGGTGTCCGGCTCGAAATAGCCGCTGTGACCGACCGCTCCCCGTGCGGACAGGATCCGCGCCCCGAAGTCCGGGGTCATCGGATCGGCGCCGTGGCCGAGCCCCACGACCTTCAGATAGGGCACGTCCTGGATCCAGTCGTCCTGGTCGCGCATCGCCCACACCCGGGCGTGGGTGCGCAGCTGCCCCGCCGACCCGACCCGCATGCCGGGGCTGCCCGCGACCGCCACGTCCGTGACCCGGGCGGGCAGCCGGCGCGCGGCGATGCCGCACACCACGGAGCCGTAGCTGTGGCAGATCAGTGAGACCCGGGAGTCGCCGGGCAGCGCCGAGGTGAGCGCGTTGAGCCGTACGGCGCCGTCGGAGGCCAGTCTCCCGATCGCCGCCTCCACGCCGAGACCGGCGGGCGCCGTGTAGTCGGCCCACGCGATGACGGCGGTCCTGGTACGGGGCGCGGCCGCCCGCTCCGCGTCGTACAGCGACCTGGCCATGCCGACCGGCGCGGTGAAGCGCCGGTCCGTCCGCTCGAACGTCAGCAGGTTGGTGTCCACGCCGGGGACGACAACCGACACGCGCTCGGCGCTGCCGAGATCGCCGAAGACCTCGGCAGCGCGGCCGCCGCCGGTGGGATCGAAGGCGAGGATGTGGCGGTCGCCGCCGGCCATCGACGCGAAGCGGTGCATCCGCCGGTTCGCGAGCTGCCGCCCGTCGAGGGACAGCCTGTCGTCCCGCATCCGCTCGCGCTCGCCGTCACGCGCCTGGAGCACGGCGAGCCGGTTGGCGCGGTAGCGAAGAGTCAGGGGCGCGCCGTTGAGGTTGCCCACCACCAGGGGGTACCGGTCGGCGAGACCGACGCGCTGCGCGGCCGTCAGCGAGGCGAAGAACGCGGCGATCCGCCGGTGCGAGGAGGCGGGGTCCGGCAGGTCGACGCCGCCGACCCGGCCCTTCTCCCAGGCCGAGAGGGCTCTTTCCCGCGCGGTGCCGCGCTCGCCGTGCTGCTGGAGCGCGGTCCACCCGGTGGTCGCCAGCATCACGAAGACCACGGCGAGTGCCAGCAGAGTGCGCCACGCGGTCGGGGAGGGGGAGGAGTCTGGGGAAGTCACTGCGCCACACCCTAGGAGACGTTCGGCGGCACTCATGGCGACCGTGAGGCAGATCACCGCCCGGAAAGGGGTGAACTGCCGTTTGTTCACGCTCCGTCGGGGTAGCGCGCACGCATTGGAGCATCCCTTGTGTCGTACATAACGGAACGAAAGGTACGAATCCCCTTGGCGGGCGGAGGTGCCGAACGTCGGCCGTCCGCAGGGCCGTCACCCGTGGTGAGGTGTCAGCCCGCCCGCCGGGCGCCGTTCGACGGCTCCCGCGGAGCGCTCCAGTCACCCGCGAGGCAGGGCGCGAGCTGGTCCAGATACGTCTCCGTCAGCTCACGCAGCCCGTCCAGACCGGTCTCCCGGCCCTGCCCCCACAGCCGCCCCGTCACCCGCATCACCCCGGAGAACGCGGCGACGGCCACGCGCGGACGCGGATCGCGGTCCACGTCGAGCCCCTCGCGCTCGGCGATCACCCGCGCGACCTGCTCCTCCAGCTCGGTGGCGCGCCGCAGATGCGCGGCCAGCAGCGAAGGAGTCGATTCGATCATCCGGTAGGTGCGCAGATGCAGTTCGACCGGGACCAGCTCCTCGATCGCCTCGTTGATGCTGCCCCACGCACCCAGCACCGCGCGGTGCATGGCCTCGAAAGGGGCCTCCGCGGAGGGACGTTGACGCAGCTCCGCGAGGAAACGGGTCTCCACCAGATCCTGGATCGTGAACGCCGCCTCCTCCTTGCTGGCGAAGTAGCGGAAGAAAGTGCGCTGCGAGACGTCGACGGCCTCGGCGATCTCGTCGACGGTGGTCTCCTCGTACCCCCGCGTGGTGAACAGATCGAGAGCCACCCGGAGCAGGGCGTCGCGCGTACGCCGCTTCTTCAGCTCCCGGAGCCCCGCCGGGGGCCGTGCCGCCCGCTGCCCTTCCATCGCCCGAGGCCCCTCCGTCCCGTCCATTCCCGGTTCACTTCGTACACCCGCGTCCGCCCCACATGAGATGTGAGCGACGTGACAGTTACAGACTAGTGAAATGGTTTGTCAACTGTCAGACGCTGTCATTAGCCTCGCGACATGACTAGTCAGACCACCGTCGAATCGGCGTCGAAGGACCCGCTGGAAGCGCCTCCGGGAGCCCCCAGGGGCCTGCGCGGCCACCCCTGGCTGACGCTCTTCTCCGTCGCCATCGGCGTGATGATGGTCGCGCTCGACGGCACGATCGTCGCGATCGCCAACCCGGTCATCAAGGAAGACCTGGGCGCCACGTTCGCCCAGGTGCAGTGGATAACCAACGGTTATCTCCTCGCGCTCGCCGTGGCGCTCATCACCGCGGGCAAGCTCGGTGACCGCTTCGGCCACCGCCAGACCTTCCTCATCGGCATCGCGGGCTTCGCCGTGGCCTCCGCCGTCATCGGCTTCTCCGACAGCGTGGCGTTCGTCGTCGCCTTCCGTGTGCTCCAGGGCGTCTTCGGCGCCCTGCTGATGCCCGCCGCCCTCGGACTGCTGCGCGCCACCTTCCCCGCCGAGAAGCTGAACATGGCCATCGGCATCTGGGGCATGGTCATCGGCGCCTCCACCGCGGGCGGCCCCATCGTCGGCGGTCTGCTCGTCGAACACGTCAGCTGGCAGTCGGTGTTCTTCATCAACGTGCCCGTCGGTGTCGTCGCCCTCGTCCTGGGGCTGGTGATCCTCAAGGACCACCGCGCGGCGAACGCGCCCAAGTCCTTCGACGTAGTCGGGATCCTGCTGCTCTCGGCCGCGATGTTCTCCCTGATCTGGGCGATCATCAAGGCGGGCGAGTCCTGGGGCTGGACCTCGGCCGGCACCTGGGCGTTCCTGGGCGCCGCGGTCCTGTGCTTCGTCCTGTTCGCCGTCTGGGAGACGAAGGTCAGGGAACCCCTCGTACCGCTGAGCATGTTCCGGTCCGTCCCGCTCAGCGCCGGCACGATCCTGATGGTGCTGATGGCCTTCGCCTTCATGGGCGGCCTCTTCTTCGTGACGTTCTACCTCCAGGGCGTGCACGGCATGAGCCCGGTCGACAGCGGTCTGCACCTGCTGCCCCTGACCCTCATGATGATCGTCGCCTCGCCGGTCGCGGGCCTGCTCATCACCAAGTTCGGGCCACGGGTCCCGCTGGTCGGCGGCATGGCCGCCACCGCCGCCGCCATGTTCGGCATGTCCACCCTGTCGCCCGGCTCCGGCACCGTCGTGATGTCCATCTGGTTCGCGCTCCTCGGCATGGGCCTGGCCCCGGTCATGGTCGGCGCCACCGAGGTCATCGTCGGCAACGCGCCCCTGGAGCTGTCCGGCGTCGCCGGCGGTCTCCAGCAGGCCGCGATGCAGGTCGGCGGCGCGCTCGGCACGGCGGTGCTCGGCGCCGTCATGTCCGCCAAGGTCGGCGCCGACCTCGAAGGCAACTGGCAGGACGCCGGCATCCCGCTGCCACTGGACCCCGCCCTGGAACAGGCCGCCGAGATCGGCGTCGCCCCGCCCGCCCTGGCCGATGCACCCGGCGTCACACCCGACGTCTTCGCCAAAATCACCGGAGTCATGCAGGACACCTTCGTGTCCGGGATGAGCCTGGCGTTCCTGGTCGCCGGCGCGGTCGCGGTGATCGCGGCGTTCGTCGCCACCCGCGCCAAGCGCGGCGACAACGCGGACGCGGCCGGCGGCGGCGTCCACATCTGACATCCGCGGACGGTCCGTCCCACCGGACCCGCGTCAACAGGACGTGATTCAGCACGGCGGCCCCGCCCGGACATCCCGGCGGGGCCGTCCCCTGTTCGGGTGGAGTCCGGCAAGATCCTCTTCCCGTGGAGCGGGCCGCCGGGTCACAGTGCCGACAACTGATCGGCACGACACGGGGGTTCACCATCATGCGTACGACCACGCCTGCCACCATGCTCACCGCGGCAACCCTGGCCGCCGCCACCGTCCTGCTGCCGACCGCGGCCCCGACCGCGGGCGCCGCCACCGCGACGCGCGGCGCCTGCGGCCCCGGCGAACTCTGCCTGTGGGGAAAACCGGACTTCCGGGGCGCCCGCCAGACCCATGAGCTGTTCCGCACCGAGATCCAGAACTGCGTCCCCCTGCCGTCCGGCACCGACGCCCAGTCCCTGGTCAACCGGCTCGGACGGCCCGTCACCACCTACCAGTCCGACGAGTGCGAGGAGACCGGCGAGTTCGAGACGTACCCCGGCGACGGCACCTGGATCCCCCAGTCGCCCCACCGCGTACGGGCCTTCAAGGTCTGGGAGCGCTGAGCGGGGGTACCCGGTGTTTCAGACAGCCCACATCCACCGACACAGGGAGTGATGATGACGGGCTTCGGAAACACCCGGACACGCAAGCACCCCCGTTCACGCGGCCGGATGAGGTCGCGGAACGGGACGGACCGCGTGACCGTCGGGATGGCAGGTCTGGTCTTCGCCGTCGTCGGCCTCTTCGTGGCGTCGATCGTGCTCGGCCCGCTGGCCATCGTGCTCGGCTGGCTCGGCATGGGCCGACGGTGGAGCACCGCGTACGTACCCGCGGTGATCGCCTTCACGCTCGGAATCGTCGACACCGTACTGGCGCTCATGTGGCTGGCCTGACCGGCCACCAGGACGCCCACCACGGGACCCACGGGACCGGCGCGTTCCACAGGAACGGCGGGACCGGCGGGAACCGCGGGACCGGACGGCGTGATCAGACCGGCGTGCGGCCGGCTGTCGTACCGTCGCCCTCCCTCGTTCGACAGGGCAGGGCGGCCCCCGGCAGCCGGCCCACCGCTACCCCATCGCCTTTCAACGGGCGGTGGCCGGCCCCGTAACCACGGAACCGGCCACCGACTCTCCGACGCCCTACGCGTCGCCGCCCGCCGCGCCCGGCTCCGCCGCGGCCACGTCCAGCAACTGGTAGCGGTCCACGGCCTGCTTCAGTACCGAGCGGTCCACCTTGCCCTCCCTGGCGAGCTCCGTGAGCACCGCCAGAGCGATCGACTCCGCGTCGATGTGGAAGAACCGGCGGGCCGCGCCCCGCGTGTCCGCGAAACCGAAACCGTCCGCACCCAGCGACTGGTACGTCCCCGGCACCCAGCGCGAGATCTGGTCCGGCACGGCACGCATCCAGTCCGACACCGCGACGAACGGGCCCTCGGCACCGGACAGTTTGCTCGTCACATACGGAACACGCTGCTCCTCCTCCGGGTGCAGCAGGTTGTACCGCTCCACCTCGACGGCCTCACGGCGCAGCTCGTTCCACGACGTCGCCGACCAGACGTCCGCGCGCACGTCCCACTGCTCGGCGAGGATCCGCTGCGCCTCGACGGCCCACGGCACGGCCACACCGGACGCCATGATCTGCGCCGGGATCGAGCCGCCCTCGCCCCGCTTGAAGCGGTAGACGCCCTTGAGGATGCCCTCCACGTCCACGTCCGCCGGCTCGGCGGGGTGCTGGATCGGCTCGTTGTAGACCGTCAGGTAGTAGAAGACGTCCGGGTCCTCGCCCGGGTGCGGCTGCCCGTACATCCGGCGCAGCCCGTCCTCCATGATGTGCGCGATCTCGTAGCCGAACGCCGGGTCGTAGCTGACACAGCCCGGGTTCGTCGAGGCGAGCAACTGCGAGTGCCCGTCCGCGTGCTGAAGACCCTCACCGGTCAGAGTCGTACGACCGGCGGTCGCACCCAGAACGAACCCGCGCGCCAACTGGTCGGCCATCTGCCAGAACTGGTCGCCGGTGCGCTGGAAACCGAACATCGAGTAGAAGACGTACACCGGGATCAACGGCTCGCCGTGCGTCGCGTACGCAGAACCCGCCGCGATCAGCGACGCCGTACAGCCCGCCTCCGAGATGCCGTCGTGCAGCATCTGCCCGGTCGGCGACTCCTTGTACGCCAGCAGCAACTCACGGTCGACCGACTCGTACTGCTGCCCCAGCGGGTTGTAGATCTTCGCGCTCGGGAAGAACGCGTCCATGCCGAACGTGCGGTACTCGTCGGGCGCGATCAGCACGAAACGCTTGCCGATCTCCTTGTCCCGCATGAGGTCCTTCAGCACGCGCACGAACGCCATCGTCGTGGCGATCGACTGCTGGCCCGACCCCTTCTTCGCCGCCGCGTACGTCTTGTCGCCCGGCAGCGCCAGCGGCTTCGACCGCACCACACGGGTCGGCACGTAACCGTCCAGACCCTTGCGGCGGTCGTGCATGTACTGGATCTCTTCCGAGTCCCTGCCCGGGTGGTAGTACGGCGGCTGCCCGTCCTCCAGTTCCCGGTCCGTGATCGGCAGGTGCAGCCGGTCGCGGAAGCCCTTCAGGTCGGCGACGGTCAGCTTCTTCATCTGATGCGTCGCGTTACGGCCCTCGAAGTTCGGACCCAGCGTCCAGCCCTTCACCGTCTGCGCGAGGATCACCGTCGGCTGGCCCTTGTGCGCCTTCGCCGCCGCGTACGCCGCGTACACCTTCTTGTGGTCGTGACCACCACGGCCCAGATGCAGGATCTGCTCGTCCGTCATGCCCTCGACCATCGCGCGCAGCCGCTGGTCGTCACCGAAGAAGTGCTCACGGATGTACGCGCCGGTCTCCGTGGCGTACGTCTGGAACTGACCGTCCGGCGTCGTGTTCAGCCGGTTGACCAGCACACCGTCCCGGTCCTGCGCCAGCAGCGGGTCCCAGGACCGGTCCCAGACCAGCTTGATGACATTCCAGCCCGCACCGCGGAACTGCGACTCCAGCTCCTGGATGATCTTGCCGTTGCCGCGCACCGGACCGTCGAGCCGCTGAAGGTTGCAGTTGACGACGAACGTCAGATTGTCCAGGCCCTCACGGGCCGCGATCGACAGCTGACCCAGCGACTCCGGCTCGTCCATCTCACCGTCGCCCAGATACGCCCACACATGCGACCGCGACGTGTCCGCGATCCCGCGCGCCTCCATGTAACGGTTCATCCGCGCCTGGTAGATCGCGCCCAGCGGACCGAGCCCCATCGACACCGTCGGGAACTCCCAGAAGTCCGGCATCAGCCGCGGATGCGGATAGCTGGACAGCCCGTCCGGCGCCTTCGACTTCTCCTGGCGGAAGGCGTCGAGCTGCCCCTCGCTCAGCCGGTCGAGCAGGAAGGCGCGGGCGTAGATACCCGGGGACGCGTGCCCCTGGAAGAAGATCTGGTCGCCGCCGTCACCGCCGTCCTTGCCCCGGAAGAAGTGGTTGAAGCCCACGTCGTACAGGGAGGCGGAGGACGCGAAGGTGGCGATATGACCGCCGACGCCGATCCCGGGGCGCTGCGCGCGGGAGACCATCACCGCGGCGTTCCAGCGGGTCGCGTTGAGGACCTTGCGCTCGATCTCCTCGTTGCCCGGGAAGAACGGCTCGTCCTTGGTGGCGATGGTGTTGACGTAATCGGTGCTGCGCATCTCGGGCACGGCCACGCGCTTCTCGCGCGCGCGCTCGATCAGGCGGAGCATCAGATAGCGGGCGCGCTCACGCCCCCGTTCGTCGACGGCGGCATCGAGCGAGTCGAGCCACTCCTGGGTCTCCTCGGGATCAAAGTCCGGGACCTGGCTGGGAAGGCCGCCAATGATGATCGGGTTGCGATCGGATCCGGAAGCCACACTTTTCCTTCGCTGTTCGGGTCGTGTCGCGCCCCGCGTTCCGGGCCGGCCGTCCGACCGGTCACGTCATCACGCTGGGCACGCCTGTGGGTCCTGCGAGTACATCTGCTGTTGGTGGAGCTTGCCTCTTCTGCCGCCAGGGAACAGGCACGGGGAGCGGGCCGTACGGCGTATCCATCGTGTACCGCGGCGACGGAAACGTCACCTCTACCGAGGGGTAACCCTCACACTGCGACGAATTCCGGGGGATCCCGTCCCCCGCATGGTCGTCCGACGTGTTCCGGGTCCGGCCAAACCGCAATCTTACGCCCAAGGCGACTATGCGTTTCGTTCGGCCGTTCGGACCCGATTGACGTATCGAAGCCGCGTAGGATGACAAAGAGGGAGGAAACTCCTGGCAGGCATCACGTCCAGTGTTATCGGGGTGTCAGGAGATGCGATGAAGCAGCCCGGAACGTACCCGTTTCGGCGGTCTCGGCCGTCGGGTACTTGCGCGATCCGCCCGGCCCGTGTGGACTACGGCCAGCGCCCCGCGTACGCGCGTGGCTGAAGCATTTTCCAAAACATGATCAGGAGGCAATCCGTGAGCGCGACCGCGGACCACGCGGAGGAACGAACCAACGTTGCCGCGAGGCTTGGGTTCGAACCCGGACAGGTGGTCCAGGAGATCGGCTACGACGACGACGTCGAGCAGGAGCTCCGTGAGTCCATCGAGGCCGTCATCGGCCAGGAGCTCGTCGACGAGGACTACGAGGACGTGGCCGACGCCGTCGTGCTGTGGTTCCGCGACGACGACGGCGACCTGACGGACGCGCTGGTGGACGCCATCGGTCTGATCGACGAAGGCGGGGCTGTCTGGCTGCTGACGCCCAAGACCGGCCGTGCCAACTACGTCGAGCCCAGCGACATCAACGAGGCCGCCCAGACCGCCGGCCTGGCGCAGACCAAGAGCATCAACGCCGGCAAGGACTGGACGGGCAGCCGGCTGGTCACGCCCAAGGCGGCGAAGTCGAAGCGCTGAGAACGGGCGCCGCATCCGAGCGCGAAAGCCGAAGCGGCGGCCCGGCAGAACTGCCCCGCAAGCCTCCCACGCACTGACGGCCCCCGCCGGCATCCGCCGCCGGGGGCCCTTGCGTAGGGTGGCGGGGCCAGGGTGATCCGGCGCGGCCGCGAGATACGGCCGGGCACGAAGACGCACGGAGCGAGGGGGCAAGGGGGCGTGACGATGACAGGGACGGCACCGAAGACACCGGCACCGAAGGGGATTCCCGTCGGCAGCCAGGCGCCCGACTTCGCCCTGAAGGACAACCACGGGCGGACCGTACGGCTCTCCGACCTGCGCACCGGCCCGGACCCGGCGGCCGGCGGACACGGCGACGAGGGCGCGGAGGGGGACGGGGGCGGCGAAGGCAGGAACGTGGTGCTGGTCTTCTACCCGTTCGCCTTCACCGGCGTGTGCACCGGCGAGCTCCACGCGCTGCGCGACGAACTGCCCGCCTTCGTCAACGACGACACCCAGCTGCTGGCCGTCTCCACCGACTCCATCCACACCCTGCGGGTCTTCGCCGAGCAGGAAGACCTGGAGTACCCGCTGCTGTCGGACTTCTGGCCGCACGGAGAGACCTCACGGGCGTACGGGATCTTCGACGAGGAGAAGGGCTGCGCGCTGCGCGGCACCTTCATCATCGACAAGCGGGGCGTGGTGCGCTGGTCGGTCGTCAACGGGCTGCCGGACGCACGCGATCTCGACGAGTACGTCAAGGCTCTCGCCGCTCTGTGACGACAACTCGCCACTCACGGTCACGGTCTCGTGCGAAAAGCCTTGTGGGAACAGGGTTGTACCACGTAAACCGCACAAGGGGCGGGAACCGGTCACTAGGATCCACTCGTTGATCCGATGCCAATTGCACCAGGGGGCGCGTGCGACGCGGCGACGGCTGCCGAAGCGGCCGGGGCCGAGGCCGCCCGCCCCTGTGAAACTCATCAAGGGAGGACTCGTGGGAGTCAGCCTCAGCAAGGGCGGCAACGTCTCGCTGACCAAGGCCGCGCCCAACCTGACCGCGGTCACCGTGGGTCTGGGCTGGGACGTCCGCACGACCACCGGAAACGACTTCGACCTCGACGCCAGCGCCCTGCTGACGAACGCCGAGGGCAAGGTCACGGGCGACGGAAACTTCGTCTTCTTCAACAACCTCAAGAGCCCCGACGGTTCCGTCGAGCACACCGGCGACAACACCACCGGTGAGGGCGAGGGCGACGACGAGGCGATCAAGGTCAACCTCGCCGCGGTCCCCGCGGACGTCGACAAGATCGTGTTCCCGGTCTCGATCTACGAGGCCGAGACCCGCCAGCAGTCCTTCGGCCAGGTGCGCAACGCGTTCATCCGCGTCGTCAACCAGGCGGACAACAACGAACTGGCGCGGTACGACCTGACCGAGGACGCGTCGACCGAGACCGCGATGGTCTTCGGAGAGCTTTACCGAAATGGCGCCGAGTGGAAGTTCCGCGCCATCGGACAGGGGTATGCCTCTGGCCTGCGTGGCATCGCGCAGGACTTCGGCGTCAACGTCTGAGCCGCTGGCCGACCGTCCGGCGCCGCACCTCCGAGTGCGGCGCCGGACGCGCCACCGCACCAGGTACAGGCATTTCGCACATCACGTACGCGCACCACGAGTACGGCGTCAGGCGCGCCGTGCCCGGCACCACGTCACCTCGGGGAGGACTTCACCATCATGGGCGTCACACTCGCCAAGGGGGGCAATGTCTCCCTCTCCAAGGCCGCACCGAACCTCACCCAGGTGTTGATCGGTCTCGGCTGGGACGCGCGCTCCACCACCGGAGCGCCTTTCGACCTCGACGCCAGCGCCTTGCTCTGCCAGTCAGGGCGGGTACTCGGCGACGACTGGTTCATCTTTTACAACAACCTCACCAGTCCCGACGGCTCCGTCGAGCACACCGGTGACAACCTGACCGGTGAGGGCGACGGCGACGACGAGTCCCTGCTGGTCAACCTCCCCTCCGTCCCCGCGAACGTTGACAAGATCATCTTCCCGGTGTCGATCCATGACGCCGACGCCCGCGGCCAGACCTTCGGTCAGGTGAGCAACGCCTTCATCCGCGTCGTCAACCAGGCGGACGGCCAGGAGTTGGCCCGGTACGACCTCACCGAGGACGCGTCGACGGAGACCGCGATGATCTTCGGCGAGCTCTACCGCTACGGGGGCGAGTGGAAGTTCCGGGCCGTGGGACAGGGGTACGCGTCGGGCCTGCGCGGCATCGCTCTAGACTTCGGGGTCAACGTTTCGTAAAGCAGTACTCGCGCGGGGGAAAACCCGTTAAACACCAGATGGGGTAGCCAGTGATCCTGAAAACCTTCGGCTGGTCGTTCGCCATCACGGCGGCCGGCCTTGCCTTCGCGGCCTGGCAGTGGGGGTGGGAGGCGTTCGGGATCGTACTGATCCTGTCGATCCTTGAGATCTCCCTGTCGTTCGACAACGCCGTTGTCAATGCCGGGATCTTGAAGAAGATGAATGCCTTCTGGCAGAAGATCTTCCTCACCATCGGCATCCTGATCGCCGTGTTCGGAATGCGGCTGGTCTTCCCCGTCGCCATCGTGGCGATCAGCGCCAAGGTCGGTCCCATCGAGGCCATCCAACTGGCCCTGGACAAGCCCGAACAGTACGAGGCACTGGTTACGGACGCGCACCCGGCGATCGCCGCGTTCGGTGGCATGTTCCTGTTGATGATCTTCCTGGACTTCATCTTCGACGAGCGTGACCACAAGTGGCTCGGCTGGCTGGAGCGCCCGCTGTCCAAGCTCGGCAAGGTCGACATGCTGTCGGTCTGCGTCGCACTGATCGTTCTGCTTGTCACGGCCATGACTTTCGCCACCAACGCGCACACCAGCACCGGCTACGCGGACAAGTCCGCCACCGTACTGCTCTCCGGTGTCGCGGGTCTGATCACCTACCTCGCCGTCAACGGGCTCTCCAGCTTCTTCGAGAACAAACTCGAAGAGGAAGAGGAGCGCGAACACGAGGAGGAGGAGAAGGCCAAGGCCGAAGGCAAGCAGGTCTCGGCCGTCGGCCTCGCCGGCAAGGCCGCGTTCTTCCTCTTCCTCTACCTCGAAGTCCTGGACGCCTCCTTCTCCTTCGACGGAGTCATCGGCGCCTTCGCCATCACGAACCACATCTTCTGGATGGCACTCGGCCTCGGTATCGGCGCGATGTACGTCAGGTCGCTCACCGTCTACCTCGTCCGTCAGGGCACCCTCGACGACTACGTCTACCTGGAGCACGGCGCCCACTACGCGATCGGCGCGCTCGCCGCGATCCTGCTCATCACCATCGAGCACGAGATCAGCGAGATCATCACCGGCCTCGTCGGCGTCCTGCTGATCGGTGCGTCCTTCTGGTCATCGGTGGTCCGCAACAAGCGAGTTGCGGCTGAAGGTGGCGAGGATTCGGAAGACAAGACAAAAGTCCACGTCTGAGTCCCCCTCCGGGGTGTGACCAGGCGGTGATAGCGGGAACGCTCTGAGCGGGGCGACCTGAGGCGGAAGCCTTCCGGTCGCCCCGCTGTTCACGTTCTGTACGGCGTCTCGTGGGACGTCCGTGGGACGTCCGACGAGTGGGAAATGATGGGGGTGGGGGCGGGGATGGCCTTCTGGGACAATCTGTGGCGAGGCAACGCGGCGCAATTCGACTCGGGCAGCGCCTCGACGAACTCGATCGAACTGACCAAGCGCAATCCGGCGGTCTCACTCACCAAGCAGGGCGCCGCCACCGGGAACCTACGGGTCAACCTGTCCTGGCGGATGCGCACTTCGGACATCGAGGGCCGGTCGAGGCAGGGCGGCCGACTGCTGCGCCACCCCTTGAAACTCTTCAAGCCCGACGTGGTGCAGGCCCACACCCAGGGCGTGGTCAACGTCGACCTCGACATCGGGTGCATGTACGAACTGGCCGACGGCACCAAGGGTGTGGTGCAGCCACTGGGCGGCTTCTTCGGCAGCCTGAACGAGGCGCCCTACATCAAACTCAGCGGCGACGACCGCTTCGGCGCCCCCTCCGGCGAGACGATATTCATCAACCTCGACCACCGGGAAGAGATCAAACGCCTGCTCGTCTTCGTCTACATCTACGACCGCACCCCCGCCTTCGACCGGACGCACGCCAACGTCACGCTCTACCCGAGCAACGGCCCACGCGTGGAGATCGAACTGGACGAGCGCGCTCCGCAGGCCCGGTCCTGCGCGGTGTTCTCGATGGAGACGGTCAAGGGCGAGCTGGTGGTACGGCGCGAGGTGAAGTTCGTCTACGGCTTCCAGGCCGAACTGGACC
>NZ_JAAPBF010000192.1 GCF_022695985.1 Streptomyces sp. NP-1717
CAGGCGCGGGTCGGTGGTCACGACCTGGCCGGGGACCCGCAGTCGGTGCGTGCCGCGATCGGTGTCACGGGGCAGTTCTCCGCGGTCGACGGTCTGATCACGGGTGAGGAGAACATGCTCCTGATGGCGGACCTGCACCATCTCTCCCGTGCCGAGGGGCGGCGCGTGACGGCCGAGCTGCTGGAGCGGTTCGACCTGGTGGAGGCCGCGAAGAAGCCCGCGTCCACCTACTCCGGCGGTATGAAGCGGCGTCTGGACATCGCGATGACGCTGGTCGGCGGTCCGCGGATCATCTTCCTCGACGAGCCGACCACCGGCCTCGACCCGCGCAGCCGTCACACCATGTGGGGCATCATCCGCGGACTCGTCGCCGGCGGTGTCACCGTCTTCCTCACCACCCAGTACCTCGAAGAGGCCGACGAACTCGCCGACCGCATCGCCGTACTCAACGACGGCAGGATCGCCGCCGAAGGCACCGCGGAAGAACTGAAGCGGCTCATCCCCGGCGGACACGTACGCCTGCGCTTCACCGACCCGTCCGCGTATCAGACCGCCACCTCCGCTCTGACCGAAGTCACGAGGGACGACGAGGCGCTGGCGCTACAGATCCCCAGCGACGGCAGCCAGCGCGAACTGCGCTCCATCCTCGACTGGCTCGACTCCGCCGGCATCGAGGCCGACGAACTCACCGTCCACACCCCCGACCTCGACGACGTGTTCTTCGCCCTCACCGGCACCACCAACCCCACCACCACCGCCAACGTCCCCAGCCAGTCCAAGGAGAACACCCGATGAGTACCCTCGCCCTCGCCGTGCGCGACTCCAACACCATGCTGCGCCGCAATCTCCTGCACGCGCGCCGCTACCCGTCCATGACCCTCAACCTGCTGCTCACACCGATCATGATGCTGCTGCTCTTCGTCTACATCTTCGGCGACGTGATGAGCGCGGGCATCACCGGCGGCGGAGGCGACCGCTCCGACTACATCGCCTATCTCGTTCCGGGCATCCTGATGATGACCATCGGCGGGACCACCATCGGTACGGCCGTGTCCGTGTCCATGGACATGACGGAAGGCATCATCGCCCGCTTCCGGACGATGGCCATCCACCGGGGCTCCGTGATCGTCGGTCACGTCGTCGGCAGCGTGCTCCAGTGCGTGTTGAGCGTCCTTTTCGTCGGCGCCGTAGCCGTCGCCATCGGTTTCCGCTCCACCGACGCCACCGTCCTGGAATGGCTCGCGGCCTTCGGCCTGCTCGCGCTGTTCGCCACGGCGCTCACCTGGGTCGCGGTGGGCATGGGCCTCGTCAGCCCCAACCCCGAGGCGGCCAGCAACAACGCGACGCCGCTGATCCTGCTGCCGTTCCTCTCCAGCGCCTTCATCCCGGTCGACACCATGCCGGGCTGGTTCCGGCCGATCGCCGAGTACCAGCCGTTCACCCCCGCCATCGAGACCCTGCGCGGACTGCTCCTCGGCACCGAGATCGGCCACAACGGGTGGCTCGCCCTCGCCTGGTGCCTGGGCCTCGCGGTGCTCGGCTACTTCTGGTCGACGTCGAAGTTCAACCGCGACCCGAAGTAACGGAGATGACGGCACGGGCCGCCTCCCGCACCTCGTCCCCTCACAGGGCGGCGTACTCCGGCACCGCGCCGGAGTACGCCGCCCTGTTTCACGCGTCACGCACGCCGCGACCGTATTGACGGGAGCGTCCCCAAAGGCCACATTGATCCGGGGCAGGGGGGAACGGTATGGCTCTTGGGGAGGGCTGCCCGACGCCGTACGCCGCGCTGGAATCGCTCATGCGGCGGCGTCTTGGCAGGGAGTGTCTGTACGTGCCGTCGTGCCGGCTCGGGCTCTACGTGGCGCTGCGCCACTGGTGCCCGCCCGGCGGCCGGGTGCTGATGTCGCCCGTCAACGACGACGTGATCATGTTCGTGGTGCTCGCGGCCGGACTGCGCCCCGTCCAGGCGCCGTTGGACGCGCGGGACGGTTCGATCGACCCCGCGGCCGTCCCGGAGTCCGACTGGCGCGGGCTCTGCGCCGTACTGACCACGAATCTCTACGGGAACCCCGACCCCGCACCCGAACTGCGCTCCCGCTGCGACGCGTCGGGGATCCCGTTGATCGAGGACGCAGCCCACGCCATCGGCGGCGAGGTGGCGGGCCGGGCCGTCGGGACCTTCGGGGACGCGGCCGTGTTCAGCCTCTCCAAGCATGTGGGCGCCAAGACCGGCGGGTTCCTCGCCATGGCCGATCCCGCGCTCCGTACGGAGCTGGCGGCGGCCCGCGACGCGCTCCTCGAACCGGCCGCGCTCGCCGCCGAACTCACCTACGCCCTGCGGCCGTACGCGGAGGCGGGTGTGCGCGGGCTGCGGCTGGTCCGGGCCGCGCGGGGGCTGCTGCGGGCGGTCGGCGCCGAGGAGCGCCGGGGCATCCGGATGGAACTGCGCCCCGGTGAGCTGAAGGAGGCGCTGGCCGAGGGGCCGGGGCTGGACGGTTTCGACTCGTGGGTACGGGTGGACATGCGCCGGTACCGCGTCACACCGGGCCCGCTGCGCCTGCGCCGTACCGAACGGCTGCTGTCCGGTCTCGATCCGCTGCTCGCCGCCCACCGGGCGGGCACGGAACGCCTGTTGGCGACCCGGTGGGCGGCGCCCGCGCCGCCGGGGCCCGTCCGGCCGCTGTTCCGGGTGCCGTTGCTCGTCGCCGACCGGGACGCGGCCGTCGCCGCGCTCGCCCGGCGCCGGATCACCACCGGCTATCTCTACGACCCGCCGCTCGACGTGTACGCGGGCCAGGTCTTCACCGACGCGTCGCCGCGCCCCGCGCCCGCCGCCTGGTTCGCCCGCCACGCGCTGCCCGCCGACCCCTTACGCGCCCGCCAAGTCATCGCCGCGCTCGACGAGTCGGGGGCCGAGCCCGCGTCACCCCCGGTGCACCGCGGTGGCTGACACGGTGCGCTCGGACCCGGCGGCGAAGGGCGGGCCCGCCGCCGGACGGGACAGGGCCGGCACCGGCGGCGACTCGATGTTCCGCAACGCGTACGCGCTGATGCTCTCCACCGGAGTCTCCGCCGCCCTCGGTCTCGGCTTCTGGCTGGTCGCCGCCCGGTACTACACCGAGGAGGCCGTCGGCCAGGGCTCCGCCGCCATCGCCGCCATGCGGCTCCTCGCGTCCCTCACCGCGACCACCATGATCGGCGCGGTGGTGCGCTACGTGCCAAGGGCCGGACGGGCGACCGGCGCGCTCGTGTGGCGGGCGTACGCGCTCAGTTCGGCCGTCGTCTGCGTCGCCTGCGTGGTCTTCCTGCTGACGCTCGACCTGTGGGGCCCCTCGTACGCGCCGCTCAGCGGCGTCACCGCCGGGCTCGTCTTCACCGGCGCGTGCGTCGCCTGGGCGCTGCTCACCCTCCAGGACGGGGTGCTGACCGGGCTGCGCGAGGCCGTCTGGGTGCCGGTGGGCAACGCCGTCTTCTCCCTCGGCAAGCTGCTGCTGCTCGTCGTGTTCGCCACCGCGCTGCCGGTCCTCGGTGTCTTCGTGTCCTGGGCGGCGGCCATCGCGCTGTCCGTACTG
This sequence comes from Streptomyces sp. NP-1717, assembly GCF_022695985.1. Taxonomy (GTDB): domain Bacteria; phylum Actinomycetota; class Actinomycetes; order Streptomycetales; family Streptomycetaceae; genus Streptomyces. The sequence continues at coordinate 3,576 of NZ_JAAPBF010000192.1, forward strand.
CCGCTCGGCTGGCTGGTGTTCCGCCGCCTGATCCCCCGGCAGGCCGCCGCCGACCGGGACCGCGAGCCGCCGCGCCCGGCCGAGATCGGGCGGTTCCTGGCCGGTGACTCGGTCGGCGCACTGTTCAGCCTGGCGATGATCAATCTGCTGCCGGTGATGGTCGCCGTCCGCTTCGACGCGGCGCACAACGCGTTCTTCTACACCGCCTACACCGTCGGCGGGACGATGGAGTTCATGGCCATCAACATGGCCTCGTCCCTGACCGCGCACGCCTCGCACTCCCCCGAGCGGCTGGCCGACGGCGTACGGGGCGCGCTGCGCCGGATGACGGTGCTGCTGGTGCCCGTGGTGCTGGTGCTGGTGGTCTTCGCACCCCAGGTCCTCGCGCCCTTCGGCGCCGACTACGCCGAGCACGGCTCGACGGTGCTGCGCCTGCTGGCCGCCGCCGCTCTGCCGCGTGTCGTGGTGGAGCTGTACATCGGCGTGCTGCGCGTCCAGGGCCGTACGGGCATGCTCGCCGCCCTCCAGGGCGCCATGTGCGTGTCCGTACTCGGCAGCGCGGTGCTGCTGCTCGGGCCGGCCGGGATCTCGGGTGCCGGGCTGGCGATGCTGCTGTCCATGACGCTGATCGCGCTGGTGGCGGCGCCGGGGCTGCGGTCGGCGCTGAGCGGGCGCGGCCGGGAGCGCCGGGTCCGGGGCGCGGCGCGGGACACGGCGTTCGGGACGACCTGGGCGCGTGAGGCGGCCGAGCGGAGGCAGCGTACGGGAGGGGCGCCCGCCGACGCGGCGGAGGAGGCCGACCACCGGGCGGCCTGGGCGCGCCAGACGTCGTATCTGCACGGGGTCCACGACACGGCGACCCCGGCGTTCGGGATCCCCGTCCGGGAACCGAGGTCCAGGGCCCGTACGGAACAGGCGCGGCCCGTCGCACCTCCTTCGCCCGCCGCGCGCCCGCACCCTCGCGGGAACGGTCACCCGTCCGCCGCGGTCCTGTGGCTGCTCCTCGCCCTGGCCGCCGGGCTTCTCCTGCTCCCGCCGCAGGAGGCGGGCGACATCGGCGAGAACAGGGTGTCGGGTGCCGAACTCCTCGCCGCGCTGCCGCCGTTGACCCTCGGCGGCGGTGTCCTGCTGATCGTCGTCCAGTGCGCGGCCCTGGCGCTCGTACGGTCGCGTCCGCTCCTGCTCACGGCCGCGCTGCTGACCCTCTTCGGGGCGCTGCACGGGGTGCCTCGCCTCCTCGGCGTACGGCCCGAGGCGACGTCAGGTCCCTGGCACCGGCCGGTCGCCGACGCTCTCGCGCAGCTGACCGGTCAGGCGCGGGCGCCGGAGCTCCTGCCGGTCGTCCTGCAACTGCTCTGTCTGGGGCTGGTCGCCCTCGTGCTCCGTGTGTCGTTCGCGAAGGGGCGGGTGGACGGGCGGATCGTCGCGGCCGTCGTCTGGGTGCTCGCGGTGTGCGGCTGGGCGGCGCAGCGCGCCTTCGCGGCGGTCGCCGTTCCGGTGTCGGCGGGGTTGGCGGCGCTGGCGATCACCGCCGTACTGGCGCGTTTCGCCGCCCGAGAGGCCCACTCCGGGAGCTGAGCGTTTGCACGTGCCCGATATGTGAGCTGAACTGACTTATGTACGTCAAATCAGCTTCATTCTGAGGGGATGATGGCATGTCCACCGAGATCAACGCCCGTGACATCACACAGGACTTGGACGTCGACATGGACGCGGTCCTGAGCCCGAGCGAGGCCGAGGGCACCTACCGCGACAGCCGGGAGTGCGCCGCACTGGCGCTGGCCGCCGGTTCGGGCGCGGTCCTCCTTTCGCCGCCCACCCCCCGCCCGAAGAAGGGCTGACGGGAGACGTCGAATGGAGCAGTCAGGTACCTCTCCCCGCTTGGCGGGTGTGGTGCATGACCTGGCTTCAGAGGTGGTCTCCGTCCTACGGGACGGGGGCCACTCCTCTGTGGTGGGCGGCACCGTCGGCACCCTCGCGGACGACCGGCTGAGCCTGGCGGCGGTGCGCGTACTGGGCGCCGACGTCCTGCTGCCGAGCGTCCTGACCCGCCGCCGGCCGCTCCCGGACGACCTGGCGGTCTTCCGGCGCGCCGTCGTCACCTACGCCCCCGGCGCCACGTCGTCCGCGACGACGGTGTGGAGCCACTGGGCGATGACCCAGACCCTGCACAGACTCGACGTGTCCGGCACCGGGGCGAAGTCCGGTCCCGACGCGTCGTGGCTGGACACCCTGGAGTGGCCGCGGCTCACCCATCAGCTCTCGCTGCTGGCGTCGCTCGCCGTGCCCGGCGCCGATTCGGGGGTCGCCCAGGCCGCCGCGCGCAGACCGGTGGACGTGGCGCGGGGCTTCGTACGCGCCGTGCGGCGCCGTGACTGGCTCCAGGCAGCCGGTGCCGGGCGCTGGCTGAGCGTCATCGACGGTGTCCCCGGCACGCTCGGCCTGGACACCGGACTCGAATTCGTCGAGCTCATGGCCGGGGCCGACGCCCGGGTCGGCCTGCATGTGCACGCCGCGCGGCACATCCGCGCCGGGGGCCGCGGATGAGTACGTCCCGGACGGCCGGGGTGACGGCCGCATCGCCGGCGGCCGGGGGGTCGGCGGCGTCCCGTGTCTCACGGACCGCCCTGGAGTGGGTGGACGGCCACCGCGACTCCTTCCGTCTGCCGGACGACGTGCTCGACCCCGGCGCCGACGTCAACCGGACGCTGAAGCCGCTCGGGGAACTGGCCCAGCTCAGTTTCTCCGTCAGGGCCCGCGGCGCCCCCGGCTCCGACCGGCACCGCCGGGCCTCGGAGCTGCTGGACTTCGCGTGGGACCAGACCCGGCGGGGCGAACTCTTCCTGGAGCTGCTGCGCGGCGAGCCCTTCGCGACGTATCCGCTGGAGATCTACGCGGCCTTCGCCGCCGCGGGCCTGCGGCACGCCGGCTTCGAGGAGCTGGCGGGCACGGTGCGTCGTACGCGCGGCTGGGAGCGGATCGAGCAGGAGCCGAACCGGCGGCTCGGCGTGCTCAACTCCGAGCGGCGCGTGGGCCTTCCGCCGTACGGGGAGCCGTCGGCCGCGCTCGCGCGCACCTGGCTGGGCGGGCTGCCGGAACCGTGGACGTTCGAGCGGACGGCGGGCTACGGACTGACCCATGTCGTCTTCCACCTCACCGACTGGGGCAACGCGCCGCACCGGATGCCGTCCCGGCTCGGCGAATATCTGGCGACCTGGCTGCCCGCCTGGCTGGACACCTGCCTGGAGGCGGAGCAGTGGGACCTGAGCTGTGAGCTGCTCGCCGTCGCCGCGAGCCTCCCTGACACCTCGTCATATCCGGGGATCGCCCGGACGGTCGAGGCCGCGTGGTCCCGGATCGCGGAGGTCCAGGACGCGGCCGGCGGCATCCCCGAGAACGGCGCGGGGCGCCCGCACGAGCCGCCCCGGGACTTCGCGTACTGCTACCACTCCACGCTGATGGCCGCGTTCGCCGCCACGCTGGCCGACGCCCGCCTGGCAGCCGTACAGGAAGGCGTCGCATGACGACGGACAGCACCGACGACACCGCCGGGGGCAGCGGCACCGGCGCCGGTCACACGAAGCTCATCCACGGTGTCGGCGCGCGGGCGATGGACTGGCTGCACACCAACCGCGCCGGCTTCCGGCTCGAACCCGACGCCGACCCCGAAGTGGGCTTCCTGGAGCGCTTCAAGCCGATCGGCGAAGCCGCGATGATCTGCAAGATCCTCTTCCGGGAGGGGGTGGCGGGCTCACGGCAGGCGTCCCTCGCCCGCGGGCTGATGGACCATCTGTGGCGCGACGCCCTCGACGGCGGGCGGATGCTGGCGCGCGGCCAGCGGCAGGAGCCGATCTCGCCCATCCCCTTCGAGGTCTACCTGCCGTTCAAGGAGATGGGCTACGAGGAACCGGAGACCGAGCGCGCCGCACGCCTCAACCACCGGCTCGGCAGCTGGGCGGCCCTGGAGGTCCTGCCCGTACGGCGCCTGGGCATCTCCACGTACGAGCAGCGCTTCGGGCTGGCGCCGAGCACCCCGGTCGGGGAGGCCACCCGGCACACCTGGCTCGCCCGCACGCCCGAGCCGTGGACCGTGGAGGGCCACATCGGGTACGACATCACCCACACGGTCTTCCATCTCACCGACTGGGGACAGCGACCGGCCGGACTGCCGGCGGACATCGCGGACTACCTCGCGCTCTGGCTGCCGGTCTGGCTCGACGACTGGCTCGACCTGAAGCGCTGGGACCTGCTCGGCGAACTGCTCGTCGTGGACGCCTGTCTGCCCGAACCCACCCTGGACGAGCGGGTGTGGCGCGGTTTCGCCGCCGCGCAGCAGCCGGACGGGGCGATGCCGGTGGCGCAGGAGATGCCGGAGGGGAGCAAGGACGACGTGTTCGACATCGTCTACCACCCGACGCTGGTCGCCGCGCTCGCCTCCGTGCTGGCCACCTCGCGCGCCATGGCGCGCCTGACGGCCCCCCTCGCGTCATGACCGGGACCGGACTCACCGGCGACCTCACGCGCGTCGCCCGCGCCGCACTCGCCGGTACGCCGCACGACCGGCTCGACGCGGCGGTACGCGCGGTCGACGCCCCGGACGTCGTCTTCGCCGTCTCCGTGCACGGGCACCGCACCGTCCGCGCCTCGCCGGGCGCGGAGGGACTGCGGTACGAGATCGGGTCGGCGTCCAAGCCGTACGCCGGGCTGCTGCTGGCCCGGCTCGCGGGGGCCGGACGGGTGGCGTACGACGACTCGGCGGCGTCCTGCTTCGGGCTCCGGCCGCCGCGTCACGTCGCGCCGATCACCCTGCGGCATCTGATCACCCACACGTCCGGACTGCCCGCGCTGCCGCGCGACTTCTACCGGCAGGCGCTGCCGCACTGGACGACCAACCCGTTCGCGGGCTATCCGGCGCACCGTGTGGTCGACGCCTTCCTGGGCGCACGACCCCGCCACCGTCCGGGCACCCGCTGGCACTACTCCAACTTCGCCGTCTCCGCCCTCGGTCACGCGCTCAGCGCGGCGACCCGGACGGGCTGGGACGCGCTGATGGAGGAACAGGTGCTGGCACCGCTGGGGCTGAGCGGCACGACGACGCGCGGGGCCGGGGCGGCCGGTTCCGACGCGACGGAGGCCGTCGGGCGCGCCGCGGACGGTGTGAGCGAGGTGCCGCCGCTGCGCATCGGCGGCTTCGCGGCGGCCGGGGCGGTGCGGGCCACGCCGCACGACCTGCTCACCTTCCTGGAGGCCCATCTCCGTCCGGAGCGCACGCCGTCACTGGCGGACGCGCTGCACGCGGTACGGCGCCCCGTACTGCGCCGCGGCCTCGGCAAGGCGCACACGCACACCCTGACGTGGTTCCAGCACCCGACGGACGACGGTCCGGCGTACTTCCACTGCGGGGCGACGAGCGGGCAGCAGGCGTTCCTGGGGTTCTGTCCGGGGACGGGGACGGCGGTGGCCGCGGTGGCGACGCGGCGGTTCCGGCGGGCCGACGCGTTTGTGCCTACGGCGTACGGGGTGCTGTTCGGAGCGGATTGACCGGGGCCCCCGGGGGGGGGGGCTGTCCTCAAACGCCGGACGGGCTGAGGGTGGCCGCCCAGGGTCGGAAGGGTCCCCCGCAGCGGGGTGTGACTAAGGCAGGGGCTGGGTGAAGTAGTCGTCGGTGCCCGCTTCGCGGTAGCCCTCCAGCGCCGGGCCCTCGTTGACCGTCAGGTCGCAGTTGGGGCCCGGGACCGGTCTGTTCCAGTGGACCAGCGCCTTCACCTCCGGCATCGTCCGCACCGTCCCGGGGATCCGCGTGTACCAGTCGCGCTGTCTGTCGCGGTCCGCCGGATCCGGCACCGTGCCGAACTCCGCCAGCATCAGCGGCTTCTCGGCGGAGATGTTCTCCCGCAGCCAGTCGTACGTGGGGCGCTGGCTGCGGTCGAAGTCCTTCCAGTCGGTGGTGTCGTGGCAGAGGTAGTAGTTGTACTGGTCCATGCCGATCCAGTCGACGTAGTCGTCCCCCGGGTACAGCGCCTTCATCTCCCGCGCGCTGCCCAGATAGCCGGAGACCGTCCACACCCACACCACGTTCGCCACGCCCAACTCGTCGAACCGGTCACGGAGATGGCGGTACGCGGCGACGTACTCCTCCGGCGTGCCCGCGCCTTCCTTGATGCGGGCGTCGACCTCCTGGTCGAAGGAGAGGAAGACGCGCTTGCCGGTCTCGTCGCCGTACTCCTTGATGCGCCGCGCCTGGGGATCGATGATCTCCTCGTCGTACTTCCCGGAGGCGACGTTCGCCCAGCCCAGCTGGTCCTCGGTCCAGTTCTCGTGGTGCGGTTCGCGCCAGATCGTGGACTCCCAGGCCAGCATCAGCAGCCGGTCCTCACCCAGCTCCCGCTCGTCGGGCGTGAGGAGTTGGCCGTCGAGTTCGGTGTTCGACATGTCGTGGTAGTTGTAGACGAGGTCGAGCCTGCGGCCGATCTTCCGCTCGAAGGCGTACACCGCCCTGGTGAGCGAACCGTCGGCCGGGCCGTCCTGCGCGTACGGGACGTACGCTCCCCACCACGCGCCGCACGGCGGCTCCAGCAGGTCCGTCGCCGCGCAGCCGTCGTCCCCCGGCCCGTCCGACTCGGTGGCCCAGATGCCGATCCCGGCGATGAGCAGCCCCACGGCGACCAGGACGATCACGGTGTACGCCTGCTTCTCGACGTCGCTGAGCCGCGCCGCCATCAGCGGCCCCTCCGCCCGTCGCCGCCGACCGCGCCCCGCGTCGCGGCGGGCAGCGGGAGTCCCGGCAGGGCGGCGGCGACGGTCGTGACGGCCGCGAGCGTCACCAGCAGGGCGGTCGCCGAGAAGCCGCGCACCAGGAAGAGCGTGGTCGCGACGGTGACCGCGAGGGAGAGACTGAGCGGCGCGGCGAGCGCCACGGCCTCGATCCTGGCGGCCGGGCGCAGCGAGCCGCGCTGCGGGTGCAGGAGCGCCAGGCCGGGTCCGAAGCAGACGAACAGCAGGACCGGGATCCAGCGCAGTGGTGAACCGCCGGGCAGCGCTGTCGCCGCCACCGCGCCCCAGCCGGCGAGGGCGAGCGGTACTCGGAGCCGTAAATGATCCAAGGTCATGTGCCGTCGCCTTCCGGGGTCGGCCGGTACTCCAGGACGGTGCCGTACGGGTGGTCCTCCACGACCCGGAACAGCGGCGACGTCGTCAGCCGTGACCGCAGCGTGTCGAAGCCGCCCGGTGGCAGCAGTCCCTCGCCGGCCGCGTAGATGTCCTGCGTGCGCGTGAGGATCACGTACGCGTCGGTGCCGGGCGGGATGCCGTCGGAGAGATGGCGCGCGGGGTCGGCCAGCATCCGCTCGTTCTCGGGGAGTTCCTGCTCGGCGAAGAACCAGTGCCCGACCCGGTCGTAGCGGTGCAGCGCCTGCGGGAAGGAACCGGTGGTGGCGAGGATCAGGGCACCCTCGGGCGCCCGGTCGATGGTGCGGGTGACGAGCGCGGTCTCGGCCGGCGGGGTGTAGTACATCTTCTCCTTGCCGTAGTACGAGGGCAGGAACCCGGCCAGCAGCACGAGGAGGGTGACGGGCAGCGCGCCGTGGAGGGTGAGCGCCCGGGCCCGTCTCCGCAGGGGCCGTCGCGCGCCCCCGGCGGCGGGCACGAGTGCCGCCGCCGCGAAGAACGCGGCGCCGGGCAGGCCGAACAGATAGACGCGGAAGAGCATTTCGCCGCCGTAGTCGTTCACGACGAAGAGCGGGACGGGCGCCAGCGACACGAGCAGCAGGGGCAGCGCGGCGCGCACCAGCCGGCGCCGCAGGAGCAGCGCGACGCCCGCGAGCGCGGCGACGGCGAGCACCATCGACACGTTGGCGAGACCGGCGAGTTCCGGTCCGGGGCCGGTGAGTTGACCGGCGTATCCGGCACGGGAGTTCTGCGTGAGCCGGCCGAGCGAGTCGCGCAGGGTGCCCAGCGTCTCCAGGAACAGCGGCCGTCCCATCGTCAGGTCCCAGGCCAGCATGATGAGCGCGGCGACGGCCAGCAGGCCGTAGTTGCGGTAGCGGCGGGTGAGCGTGAGGGCGAACAGCGAGACGCAGAGCATCACCGGTGTGAGCTGGTGCGAGGCGTTGACGGCGAGGATCAGCGGTGCGAGGACGGCCACGCCGGCGGCGCGCTGCCGGGTGCCGGTGGGGGGTGGCACGGCGGCGGACGCCGGGTCCAGGAACGACCGGTCGCGCAGCCTGCCCGCCGATCCCGGCAGCACGAAGTGCCGGAGCACGACGGCGATCACCGCCAGATGCAGCAGATACGCGAAGCCCTGCGGCGCCAGATAGTCCTGCCCGACCCAGTTGGCGAGCTGGAAGATCCACACGGCCGTCCACACCAGCCGCCAGTCCTCGGTGAAGGTGCGGTAGAGCAGCACGAGCACCGGCATCATCAGCACACCGAGCACGATCGGCGCCCAGTTGAGGAACACGGCGGCGCCGTCCACACCGAAGGCGCGCACCAGCCCGCCGACGAGCGTGAAGAAGCCGGGCCACTGGTCGTAGGCGGACATGTTGCCCGACAGGGCGCCGTTCGGGCGCAGTTCGCCGTTCAGCAGGAACTGGTTGACGACCGCGTCGTGCTTGGAGGCCCACGGGTAGCGCACGGAGTCGTACAGCACGGCGGGTGGTGCCTTGAGTGCGACGAGGAGGGCCACGCAGTAACCGGCGGGCCACCACGGCGCGGTTCCGGCGCGGCGCAGTGCGGCCAGGAATCCGCAGGTGAGAAGGAGAAGCGCGGCGTAGAACGTGCCGGGGAAGCGGTCGAGGAGCCCGTAGTCGCCCATGGAGCGGAAGCCGGTGCGCGGCAGCGAGTACGTCCACAGGGCGGCACCCGCGAGCAACGGGAGCCAGGTGAACAGCAGTTGAGGGCGCAGTAGATGCCGGAGCCGTGGGAGCGCGCGGCGGGGCCGGGGATCGGGAGGCGGTGGATGTGTCGGAGCCGGGTCCTCGGTCCCGGGCCGGTCCTCGGCCGGACGGGTTCCGAAGTCCGGCGCGGGCACGCGTGGTTGCACGGTGCGACTCCCCCCACCCCTGTGGTCGCGGCCGTCACGCCACTCTCCCCTTCAGCGAATTATAGGAACTCTCCGCACTTTTGCGTGGCTCTCGTACATGTCTGTCGCAAGCCGGACAAGGGGCCGGCGCCCGGCCTCCGGCGGGCCCCCGTCGCGCCGGCCCTACCCCGCGAACTGTGGTCCCTTCACCCACGCGCGGGTCCTGCGGTAGAGGCGCCAGCCGACGGTCGCCGCCGAGTCGGGGAACGGCGCCGCCCTGGCGCCCTCCCCCGCCATCCACGCCTCCACGTCCGCGACCGTGTGGCCACGGCGCACGATGAGGCGGGCGATGCGGTACGTGTCGTCCGTCCCGGAGCTGAGCGCGTGGCGTACGGCGACGGCGGAGTCGTATCCGGCCCGGCGGGCGGCACCGCGCACGGCGCGGCTGTTGTAGCCGTGCGGGTAGGCGAGATGCGTGACCTCGTGGCCGAGTACGTCTTCGAGTACCGCCTTGGACTCCCGCAGCTCCCGGTCCAGTTCGGGCGCGCGGAGGGTGTCCAGCTGTGCGTGCGTGACCGTGTGCCCCCCGACCTCCAGGCCGTGTGCCTCCAGGGACGGCGCCTGCGCGAGCGTCATCATCGGCGCGGGCGGCAGCAGGCTGCCGCCGCCGGGGGTGATGGCGCCGGTGGTGAGGTAGGCGGTGGCGGGCAGACCGCGTCCCGCGAGCGCTTCGGCCGTCGCGCCCGGCAGATCGGCGAATCCGTCGTCGAAGGTGAGGACGACGGGGCGGGGCGGCAGCGGGACACCGCCGGCCAGCCGGCCGGCGAGCGCGCCGACGGTGACGGGGGTACGGCCACTGGCCACGACCGCGTCCAGATGTGCGGCGAACTGCCGGGGTGTGACGGTGAATTCGGCGATCCAGTCGGGCGGGTCGGCCATGACCGCGTGGTAGAGAAGCACGGGGATGCGCGCTTCACGGTCTCCCGGCGGCGTCATCGTCTCCCCCAGCGCGCCCTCGCGTAGCCCAGCGGGCCGTACAGCATGCCCCTGCGCTCCAGCCGGGACAGCGAGCGCGGCCACGGGTGTCCGTGGGTGCCGTGGGCGCCCGGCGCCCCCACCCCGGTCCCGTCCGTACCGGTCTCCCCGGGCCGGTGCGCGGTGATGGCGCGGGCGTGGGCCAGACCGCGCGGGAGCTTCGCGAGCAGCGAGGGCAGGAGGGAGGGGTCACGGCAGAGGACGGCGGTGAGGTACGCGGTGAGGCCGGCGCCGTAGCCGTACGCCTGGTCCCGCAGGTCCTGCCAGGTCTCCCGGTGGTGGTGCCAGACGAGGGCGTCGGGCGTGTAGCGCAGCCGGTGGCCGGCGGTCAGGATGCGGACGAACGCGTAGAGGTCGTCACCGCCCCTGGCGGGTGTGCCGGTGCCGGTGGCGGGGTCGAACCCGCCGACGGCGCGCAGCGCGGACACGCGGAAGGCCAT
>NZ_JAAPBF010000193.1 GCF_022695985.1 Streptomyces sp. NP-1717
GGCCACCGGCCCGGTGCGGTCGACGCCCGTCAGGGCCGCCATGGACGACGACGTCCCCGTCGTCACCGAGTGGACGGCGAACGGCCTCCCGCAGCGCCGCAGCCGTGGCAGGGCCCCGCTGGGCTCGCACAACATTGTCCGGGCCCCGGCGCCGCAGCGTACGAACGGCGCCTCCGCCGGTACTCCGGGGACGGCCGGCGCCCCGAGCGCGCCGGCCGCCCCGAACGGCACCGGGGAGGCGGGCAGGCCCGGACCCGGTATCTGGCTCGAAGCCTTCACCAAGGCGGTCAACGGCGACCCGCACCCGCAGGGGCCGTCGACCGGCACCACAGGAACGACAGGCACCACAGGCACCACAGGAACGACAGGCACCACAGGTGCGACAGGCACAGGCGACGCGCCGCCGGACCGGCCCGGCGAGCGCGGGGAATCAGACGATGTGTGGGGCAAAGGGGACCTGAAGTGATCCAGCAGCGTGCCAACTTGGACTGGATGCTCAAGGAGCTCGCGGACGGTGTTCCGCAGGTCCAGCAGATCGTCGTGCTCTCCGCCGACGGACTGCGGATCGCCAGACACGGTGGAGACCCCGACGTCGCCGACCGTCTCGCCGCCGCCTGCGCGGGACTTCAGAGTCTCGCCGCCGCCGTCGCCGCGGAAATCCCGCGGAGCGACGGCCGCATGAGACTCGTCGTCATCGAAGTGAGCGGCGGATTCTTCTACTTGATGGAAGCCGGCACCGGCGCCTACCTCGCCGTCCTCGCCGACGAGACGGTCGACGCCGGTCTCGTGGGCGCCCGGATGCGGGACATGGTCGTCCGGATCGGCGCCCATCTGACGAGTCCGCCGCGTCATGACGGGCAGACCGGATGACTCCTCCCCGACGAGAACGCAGGCTGCCCGGGGCGGACGTGGGGGACCCCGAACGGCTGTACGTGATCACGGGTGGCCCGGACGGCGCCGAGCGCGCCTCGCTCGACCTCGTCACCATGATCGTGGCACGCGAGACCCCCTCGCCGACGGTGCCGCCCGAACAGGCCGCCATCCTGCGGCTCTGCGGGGCACCGCTGTCCGTGGCCGAGCTGTCGGCGTACCTCAGGCTGCCGTTCAGCGTGGTGACGGCGCTGCTGACCGAACTCCTCACGACCGATCTGGTCGAGTCCCGCGCGCCCGTCGCCCGCGCCGCACTCCCCGACAGGTCCCTTCTCGAAGCGGTGATGCATGGACTCCAGAAGCTCTGACACGATCACGGGCCCCAGGAGCGAGGACGTACTTCCCACCACGGCGACATCCGCGGTGAAGGTCGTGATCGTGGGCGGATTCGGGGTCGGCAAGACCACCATGGTCGGGTCGGTGAGCGAGATCCGCCCGCTCACCACCGAGGAGACCATGACCCAGGCCGGTGTCGGCGTGGACGACAACTCCGGGGTGGAGAGCAAGACCGCCACCACCGTCGCCATGGACTTCGGCCGGATCAGCATCAGCGAGCAACTGGTGCTCTACCTCTTCGGCACGCCCGGCCAGGAACGCTTCTGGTTCCTCTGGAACGGGCTCTTCGAGGGAGCGCTCGGCGCCGTCGTCCTCGTCGACACCCGGCGCCTCGAAGTCAGCTTCGACGTGATCGGGCGGCTGGAGGAGCGCGGCGTGCCGTTCGTCGTCGCCGTCAACACCTTCCCCGACGCGCCGAGCCATCCCGTCGAGGCGCTGCGCACCGCGCTCGACCTGCCCGACGAGGTGCCGATGGTCGACTGCGACGCGCGGCTGCGGGCGTCGAGCCGCGACGTCCTGATGACCCTCATGCGCTATCTGCACTCGCTGGCGCTGCCTGCCTGAACCCCTTCCGGCCCCGGCCGACTCGCGGCCCGGCCCCCTTCCGGCCCGATCCCCTTCCTCCCCTCCCTGGAGTGACCGTGACAACGCCCTATTCGCACCGGCCGGGAACGGACGACCACGCCGCCCCGCCGCCGGGCTGCCCGGCCCACGGACTGGTCGCCGACGCCTTCGGCGACCACCTGGCGCCCGCCGGGCTGCGGCGGCTCTACGGCCCCGAGGCCGAGCACGACCCCATGGGCCTGTACGAGAAGCTGCGTGCCGAGCACGGCTCGGTGGCACCCGTCCTGCTGCACGGCGACGTACCGGCCTGGCTGGTCCTCGGCCACAGCGAGAACCTGCACATGACCCGCACCCCGTCGCAGTTCTCGCGGGACTCCCGCCGCTGGCGCGCGGTCAACGACGGCAGCGTGCCGCCCGACCACCCCCTCGCGCCGATCTTCACGTGGCAGCCCATCTGCGTCTTCGCGGACGGCGCCGACCACGAGCGGCTGCGCGGCGCCGTCACCGACTCGATCGCCCGGATCGACCACCGGGGCGTACGGCGCTTCATCAACCGCTACAGCAACCGGCTCGTCAACGACTTCTGCCAGGACGGCAAGGCCGACCTCGTCAGCCGTTTCGCCGAGCACCTGCCGATGATGGTGATGGCGCAGATCCTCGGTATGCCCGAGGAGTACGACGAACGGCTCGTGCAGGCGGCCCGCGACATGATCAAGGGCACCGAGACGGCCGTCGAGAGCAACGCGTACGTGATGGCGGCCCTGGACCGGCTGGTGGCCCGCCGCCGGGCGGCGCCCGCCGAGGACTTCGCGAGCCGGCTCGTCGAGCACCCGGCCGGGCTCACGGACGCGGAGGTCGCCCAGCATCTGCGGCTGGTGCTCATCGCCGCGTACGAGACGACGGCCAACCTCATCGCCAACGTGCTCCGCATGGTGCTCACCGATCCGCGGTTCCGCGCCCAGCTCAGCGGCGGTCACATGACACTTCCCGAGGCGGTCGAGCAGACCCTCTGGGACGAGCCGCCGTTCACCACCATCTTCGGCCGGTGGGCCGTCGGCGACACGGAGCTGGGCGGGCAGCGGATCAAGGCGGGTGACGCGCTGGTCGTCGGGATCGCCGCGGCCAACGTCGACCCGGTGGTACGGCCCGACGTCACCGCCTCCATGCAGGGCAACCGTGCCCATCTGGCCTTCAGCGGCGGCCCGCACGAGTGCCCCGGCCAGGACATCGGGCGCGCGATCGCCGACACCGGCATCGACGCGTTGCTGCTGCGGCTGCCCGACATCCAACTGGCCGTGCCGGAGAAGGACTTGCGCTGGTCGGCGTCGCTCATGTCGCGGCATCTCCAGGAGTTGCCGGTGACGTTCGCGGCGCGTCCGCCGCAGGATGTCGCGGGACCGCCGTCGGCCACGCCGGGGCACGCGCCGCGCGCCGAGTGGCAGGTGGAGTCGCCCCGGCCGGTGCCCGCGCAGGGCGCGCCCGGCCCGGCGGCCGTACCGCCGCGGGTGACGGTGCCGCCCCCGGCGCCGGTGGAGCCGGCGCCCGCCGGGTCGATCCCGGCCGGGTCGATCCCCGCGCAGCGCGGACCCGGCGCGCCGGCCCGTGCGTGGCGGGCCGTGGTGCGGTGGTGGCGGGGGTACTAGGAGGTGTCCGCGAAGTCCCGCCTGGCCTGCGGCGGCTGGCACGGCACCTCGCCGCGTTGTCGGACCCGGCCGAGTACGGCAGGTCCATCCACAACGCCGGTCCTCCGCCTTGCGATGCACCGCACCAGCCGCCGCGGCCCCGCCCTACGGGCGGACGGCGCTACTTCGCGGACACCCCCTAGCCCGGGGGCGGTGACGGGCGGGAGCGGCCGGAGGTCAGCCGGTGACGTCCAGTTGCTCCCACCACCAGGAGATCGTGGGGATCGGCAGCGGTTCCCGGCCGGCGTCGGAGGGCTCCCGCTTCCACCAGCCGCCCGGCTCCGCCGCCGGACCCGACGGCACCGAGTAGCGGGGACAGACCGACGCCCAGTCCAGATGACCCCGCACGAACTGCCCCAGCCCCTCCACGTAACCGCGCAGTTCGTCGCTCGCGTCCGCCAGCACCCGCTCGCTCAGCCGGCCGTGGAGCACCATCACGCGGTCCCGCATCGCCACCGCGTGCTCCAGTGCCTCGCGGGGCTCGCAGCCCAGCTCCTGGCAGAGGACGTCGATCAGATTGAGATCGTCGCCCGCCCGCAGGAGTTCCTTGTTCCGGGAGTAGAGGTCGTTGTCCCAACTGACCAGTGTCCAGGCCATCTCGGTGAGCGCCTGGACACGCGGATCCGCCAACTCCTCGTCCCGTACGGAGAATCCGCCGACTATCTCGATCATCGCCGTCGACGGCGCCATCCCTATGGCCCGCATCCACAGCGTGATGTAGTCGTTCAGGGACGGCAGTTCGGCGCTCCGGCGCCAGGACGCCTCCCAAACGAGACCTGAGGTGTACACCCGCATGGCGTCCGTCCAGCGGCGCAGTTGCCGCGGGGACGCGTACTGCTCCAGCTCCGTGCGCAGGGCGCGCAGCGCGGCGGTGTGCGGGGAGTCGGCGCGGGAGTTCGCGGCGGGTGCCTCGACCGCGCGCAGGATGCGGGAGGTCTCCTGGGCCATCAGGTCCGCCGTGGCGTCCGTCTCGTCGCAGACGCCGTCGTCGAGCGAGAAGAGCACGGCGTGGAACTTGGCCATCAGGGTGAGGGGTTCGAGCCTGCCGTACGGCATGGTCCAGGCGGTGAGTCCGCCGAAGTCACAGACGGCGAGGCGCTTGCGCTGCTGCTCGTCGGTGTCCAGATTCTGCCGCAGCATCCAGTCCACGGTCAGGTCGTTGAGGACGTCGGCGCCGGGATGTGAGGCCGGTTCCACCGGGCAGTAGAACGGCACGGCCGGGAGCTGTCGGGACAGGACCTCTTCCTCGACACACGTCATGACCGGCCTCCTGGGAACGGTGTGGGCACAGGGCGGGTTCGGTGAGAATCTGGCGCGGTGTGGTGTAACGCGGCGGTTGCACGGGTGGAGCGTATATGCCCATGACGGTGCGTCAATGGCAAGGCAACTGATCTACGTGTGGCCGGATTTGACCAGATGCTCCGTGGCCGGGACCATTCGGGTCGGCCGTGCGGCCGGGCTTCCACGTCAGAGCCCTACCGGCGCTGCCGTCCGGTGAGGGGAGCGATCGGTTCCGGTGATGCCTGTCCGATCGGATGTGATCCTGACTGAAAACATACTGCTCGTGATCGATACGTCACGAGCAGGTGGCGGGGTGGGACGTAGTGCGTGGGTTCTGTCAGCCCTCGTCACCGCCCCACCGTCAGCCGCGCGCGCCGAACGCCTGGGTCCACCACGGTCCGCCGGACTCGCTGTGGACGCCGACGCCGATCTCCTTGAAGGCGCAGTTCAGTATGTTGGCCCGGTGGCCGGGGCTCTTCATCCAGCCCTCCATCACCTGGGCGGCCGTCTGCTGGCCCCGGGCGATGTTCTCGCCGTAGGTGCTCCACTGGTAGCCCGCCGCCGTGATGCGGTCGCCGGGGTCCTTGCCGTCCGGGCTGTTGTGGTCGAAGTAGCCCTTGGCCGCCATGTCCTGGGAGTGGCGCAGCGCGGCGGTGTCCAGCTGTGAGTTGGTGCTCACCGGGCCGCAACCGGCCTTGGCGCGCTCGGAGTTGACGAGCGTGGTGACCTGTTCGGCGAGGCCGCCGCCACCGCCGGGCTTGGGGTCGTCCGCCGTCGGGGTCGGATCGGGCTTCGGAGCCGGATCGGCGGTGGAGGGGCGCGGCGCGGAAGTGGACTTGCTCGGCTTCGGCGCCGCCTTCTTGGACGGCGAACGGGTCGGCGAGGGCGAGGGGCTCGCGCTGCTGCGCGACGGGGAGGGGGAGGCGGACTCCGCCGTACGGCTCGCCGCGGACTTGGGCTCCAGCGACTCCGGCTCGACGGCGGTCGACGCGCGTGAGTCGCCCTCGTCGCCGTCGCCCGCGACGAGCTGGGCGACGCCCCCGGCGGTGAGCAGCGCGGCGACCGCCGCGGTCACGGTGACGGCGCGGCGCCGTTTCGCCCGCCGGTCGCGGCGCAGCGCGTCCCTGGCGCCGGTCCGGCTCCCCTCGCCCGGAACAGCCCTGCTCGAAACGGTCCCGCCCGCGGCGCCACCGCCGGAAGCGCCACCGAGGGAACCGCCGTCGCCGTACGAGGCCGCGGCCGGGGCCCCGCGGTCGCCCACCGGCACCAGCGCGAGACCGGCCACCAGGGTGTCGGCGGGCACCAGCCCGGCCGCGTACCCGGAGCAGACGGTGCAGTCGTACGTGTGCCGGGCCACCCGCTCACGCCAGAGCGGGGACGGTACGCCGTCCCAGCCGCCGGTGAGTTGCTCCAGCAGGACGCACGGCGGCTGCGCCGACAGCGCGCGGACCACCACACGGGCGGTGTCCAGTTCGTGCCACATCCGCTCGATCCGCGCGTCCACCTGCTGGGAGTTGGCGGCCAGGGCGGCGGCGACCTCGGGCCGGGTGAGTTCACCAGAGGTCTCCAGCCACCACAGCGCCACGAGCGCGTGGTGCTCCCGGTCGACCCAGCGCGTCGCCTCCGCGACCTCCCGGTGCTGACCGGAGAGTCCGAGGCGGCTGATCATCAGATCGACGAAGTCGAAGTCGGGGCGGGGGAGGGTCAGGTCGTACACGTAGTCCGCGTGCTCACGGATCCGGGCGACCGCGGTGGTGACCAGGTGTGAGCGGAAGTCGGCCGGGCGGCGCAGCTCCCCGAGGCCGCCGAGGACACGGCGCACCGTGTCGCGCGCCAGCGCGTCCACCTCCGGGTGGCCGTGCAGGGCGTGGCCGACGAGCTGGTGGACAAGCGGCAGCGACTCGTGGCCGAGCCGGTCGGCCGCCGACCGGTCCCCGGCCTGCGCCGCCTTGACCACTGAGGCCTTGAACGGACTGCTCACGCTGTCTCACTCCCACTCGTGACTCGCGGTGGGCACCGATCGTAAGGGGAACAGTGGCTCTGTACCCCCTTGATGACGCACGCGGCGCCGTACAAGTGGGCGAATTCATATGCGGTCACCCGTCCGGATCCTGGCCGACCCCTGTTCGATGTGAAGCTCAGCTGTCGACCCGCTTAAGAAAACCTCGATGGACTGAACGGTCACGGCGGCGGCAGATTGGTGCCGGCATCGATCGGTGCCACGCGCGTCACGCACCCGCGTGCCTGCGCGCGCCCGCACCACCCGCACCGCCTGGAGCCGCCCCCATGAAGGCACTTGTGAAGCCGACCGCCGAGCCGGGGCTCCGGCTCGCCGACGTGCCCGAGCCGGAGACCGGCCCCGGAGACGTACTCATCAGGGTCCTGCGCACCGGCATCTGCGGCACCGATTTGCACATCCGCGCGTGGGACGGCTGGGCGCAGCAGGCGGTCAGCGCCCCGCGGGTCCTCGGTCACGAGTTCGTCGGCGAGGTCGCGTCCGTCGGCGCCGACGTCCAGGACATCGCCGCAGGCGATCTGGTCAGCGGCGAAGGGCATCTGGTCTGCGGTAAATGTCGTAACTGTCTGGCCGGGCGGCGGCATCTGTGCCGCAGCACGGTCGGACTCGGCGTCGGCCGCGACGGCGCGTTCGCCGAGTACGTCGCGCTGCCCGCGTCGAACGTATGGGTCCACCGCGCGCCCGTGGACCTCGACATCGCGGCGATCTTCGACCCGTTCGGCAACGCCGTGCACACCGCGCTCACCTTCCCCCTCGTCGGCGAGGACGTACTGATCACCGGCGCCGGCCCGATCGGCATCATGGCCGCGGCCGTCGCCCGGCACGCGGGCGCGCGCAACGTCGCCATCACCGACGTCAGCCCCGACCGCC
Organism: Streptomyces sp. NP-1717; assembly: GCF_022695985.1. GTDB lineage: Bacteria > Actinomycetota > Actinomycetes > Streptomycetales > Streptomycetaceae > Streptomyces. The sequence continues at coordinate 7,681 of NZ_JAAPBF010000193.1, forward strand.
TGGAGATCGCCCGCAAGGTCGGCGCCACGCTCGCGCTCGACGTCTCGGCCCCCGGCACCGGCATCGCCGAGGCACAGCGACGGCTCGGCCTCAAGGAAGGCTTCGACATCGGCCTGGAGATGTCCGGCCGCCCCGAGGCGATGCGCGACATGGTCGACAACATGACGCACGGCGGCCGGATCGCCATGCTGGGCCTGCCCGCGACCGAGTTCGCCGTCGACTGGGCGAAGATCGTGACCTCGATGATCACGGTCAAGGGCATCTACGGCCGCGAGATGTACGAGACCTGGTACGCGATGACGGTCCTGCTCGAAGGCGGCCTCGACCTCGCGCCCGTCATCACCGGCAGCTACGGCTACGAGGACTACGACGCGGCCTTCGACGAGGCGGCCAAGGCCACCGGCGGCAAGATCATCCTCAACTGGGCCTGATCCCGGCGGGCCCGGCCCGCCTCCCGCACAGCACCCCTCGTCCCGTTCACCCTTCCCACCGGGAGCCCCGTATGTACGCGTCCGTCCGCGACGACCTCCGTGCCACCCTCGACGAGATCCGCGACGCCGGTCTCTTCAAGCCCGAGCGCGTGATCACCACCCCGCAGAACGCCTCCGTCTCCGTCGCCTCCGGTGACGTCCTCAACTTCTGCGCCAACAACTACCTCGGCCTCGCCGACCACCCCGACGTCGTCGCCGCGGCCAAGGACGCGCTCGACCGGTGGGGCTACGGCATGGCCTCCGTACGCTTCATCTGCGGCACCCAGGAGATCCACAAGGAGCTGGAGCGGCGCCTCTCCTCGTTCCTCGGCCAGGAGGACACGATCCTCTACTCCTCCTGCTTCGACGCCAACGGCGGCGTCTTCGAGACCCTTCTCGGCCCCGAGGACGCGGTCATCTCCGACGCGCTCAACCACGCCAGCATCATCGACGGCATCCGGCTGTCCAAGGCCCGCCGGCTGCGCTACGCCAACCGCGACCTCGCCGAGCTCGAAGCACGCCTCAAGGAGTCGCAGGACGCGCGCCGCCGCCTCGTCGTCACCGACGGCGTCTTCTCCATGGACGGCTACGTCGCGCCCCTCGCCGAGATCTGCGACCTCGCCGACCGTTACGACGCCATGGTGATGGTCGACGACTCGCACGCCGTCGGTTTCGTCGGCCCCGGCGGCCGGGGCACCCCCGAACTGCACGGCGTGATGGACCGCGTCGACATCATCACCGGCACACTCGGCAAGGCACTCGGCGGCGCGTCCGGCGGCTACGTCGCCGCGCGCGCCGAGATCGTCGCCCTGCTGCGCCAGCGGTCGCGCCCGTATCTCTTCTCCAACTCCCTCGCCCCGGTCATCGCCGCCGCCTCGATCAAGGTTCTCGACCTGCTGGAGGGCGCCGACGGCCTCCGCGAGCGGCTGAACGCGAACACCGCGCTCTTCCGTACGGAGATGACGGCGGCCGGGTTCGAGATCCTGCCCGGCGACCACGCCATCGCCCCCGTCATGATCGGCGACGCCGCGGAGGCCGGGCGGATGGCGGAACTGCTGCTGGAGCGCGGGGTGTACGTGATCGGGTTCTCCTACCCCGTCGTCCCGATGGGACAGGCGCGCATCCGGGTCCAGCTGTCGGCGGCGCACTCGACCGAGGACGTCCGGCGCGCGGTGGCGGCCTTCGTCGACGCGCGGGACGCCCTCAAGGACTGAGGACTCCCGGCCGGGGGCGGCGGCTCCGGGGGCGGGTCCGGGCGCGTCGGACCCGGACCCGCCGTGGCCTGGCAGGATGGGCGCGTGATCGACCCCCGGCGACTGCGCATTCTGCGAGCCGTGGCGGACCACCGCACGGTGACCGCCGCGGCCGCCGCGCTGTATCTGACCCCGTCGGCCGTCTCCCAGCAGCTCGCCGCGCTGGAGCAGGAGACCGGCCACGCGCTGCTGTCCCGCAGCGGCAGGGGCGTCCGGCTGACGGCCGCCGGGGAGATCCTGCTCACACACGCCCACGAGGTCCTCGCGCAGCTGGAGCGGGCCGAGGCGGAGCTGGCGGCGTACGCGGGCGGAGCGGCCGGCGAGGTCACGGTCGCCGCGTTCGCCACGGGGATCGCCGAGGTGCTGGCCCCGGCCGTCGCGCACCTCGCCGCGTCGCACCCGGGCATCCGCGTACGGGTACGGGACGCCGAGGGAGACGAGAGCCTTCCGCTGCTGCTCGACGGCCGGGCGGACGTGGCGCTGGCCGTCGAATACCGGGGCGCGCCGACCGAGGACGACCCGCGCCTGTCGCGCGTACCGCTGTACGCGGAGCCGTTCGACGCGGTGCTGCCCGAGGGGCACCCGCTGCGCCACGAGATCGAGGTGCCGCTCGTCGGGCTGTCCGACAGCGACTGGATCAGCCCGTACCCGGGCAACCCCTGCCACGAAGTGATGCGCCTCGCCTGCGAGTTGGCGGGCTTCGAACCGCGTCTGGTGCACTCGTCGGACGACTTCCGCGCGGTGGTCGCCCTCGCCGGCGCCGGTGCGGGCGTGGCGCTCGTGCCGCGCTCCGCGCTGCGCGGGATGGAGCTGAAGGGCACGGTCGTACGCCCGGTGTCCGGCCCGCCCGCCACCCGCAGGGTCTTCGCGGCCGTCCGCAGGGGCGCGGAGCACCACCCGCTGATCCGCCCGGTCCTGGACGCCCTCACGGAATCGGCGTCGGGCCTGACGACGGGCTGAGCACCCCGCCCCCCTTCAGCGCCGATCGCCCCTCGCCCGTGGGCTTTCTTGTGGGGCGAACGACCGTCACACCCAGCGTTCGGGCCGGACTACCGTGCCCGTCGTACGGGGGCGGCACCGGCCGGGGCGCATGACGTCACCGGCCCCGGTGGCCCCACAGGGAAGTCCGTGACCGACACCGAGCAGGGGAGACGCCATGTTCAGAAGTGCGCTGCACACCTCGCTGGCGCTTGTCATGATGTCGACCGGCGCCATCGTCGGTGTGACGGCCACCGCCGGTTCCGCGCAGGCCGCGTCCAATTGTGGCCAGCCGATCACCGGTCTGCCCTTGCAGGAGGGCAGCCAGGGCACTTCGGTGGAGCGCCTGCAGATCCGTGTCGCCGGGTTCGTGGAGAGCGGCGAAGTGCTCTCGACCGACGGGGTCTACGGCACGCGTACGAAGGAGGCGGTCCGTAAGTTCCAGGCGCAGTACGGCCTCCAGGCCGACGGGATCGCCGGCAGCCGGACGGTCGACAAGATCTACTCGCTCCAGGACTCGGACTGCACGCCCATCCACTTCTCGTACGCCGAGTGGAACAAGTGCAACTCCACCTGGGCGGGCGGCGCGGTGTCGGCGACCGCCGCCAAGGCCAACGCGCGCAAGAGCATGTGGAAGCTGGAGGCGCTGCGCGCGAAGCTCGACGGCAACCCGATCCCGATCTCCAGCGGTTTCCGTTCGAACAGTTGCAACGCGGCCGTGGGCGGTGTCAGCGGCAGCCGGCACACCTACGGGGACGCCGCCGACATGCCGGGGTCCCAGACCTGGCGCTGCAAGCTCCACAACGGGGCGAAGCGTTCCGGCTTCACGGAGATCCTCGGCCAGGGCTTCCCGGGTCACAACGACCACACGCATGTGGGCATGACCGGCTCACGGCAGTGGCACGGCTGCTAGGTCCTGTCTTCAAAGTCCCGCCTGGCCCGCGACGCCTGGCACGGCACCTCGCCGCGTTGTCGGACCCTTCGACCCGGCGTCCCGCCCGGCGCGCGGGACGGGACGCCGCGGACACCATCAGCCCATGGAGGCCGAGTTGCCGATCAGGTGCGGCTGACGAAAGGTGACGACTCGATCGTGTCCATGAGCAGACGGTCCTTCCTCGGCGCCGGGGCATCCACCGTGCTGGTCGCCGGTGCGGCCGGGTGCGACTCGGGCGGGGGCGGCGACACCGCCGCCGGTGGGTCTCTTCTCGCCCTCGTGCCCGAGGACGACACCACACCGATCCACGCGGCGGCGGTCCGCCGCTTCAACAAGTCACCCGCCAGGGCCGGGGCGGAGGCGACCGCCGGACTCCGCGGCGCCCCGGCGTCGTCGTACGCCCGCGCGCTGGAGACGGCGCTGGACGGCGACCGTGGCCCGGACCTCCTCTTCACCTGGGGCGCGGGAGCCATCCGCGTCTCCGCCGAGGAGCACCGGCTGGTCGACCTGTACGACCTCACCGAGGACCACCCCGAGTTCGGCGAGAGGCTGCTGCCCGGTGTCCTGGAGGGCTGTGCCGTCAACGACCGCCCCTTCGGCATCCCCGTCCGGGGCACCCGGCCCGTCGTCCTGTTCTACCACCGCGCCCTGTTCGCGGACCTCGGCCTCGCACCGCCCGCCACCTGGTCGGATCTGAAGAAGACCGAGGCCCGGCTGCGCGCCGCGGGCGTCGTGCCCCTCGCGCTGGCCGGATCCGATCCCGCCGCCGGGGCGAGGTGGCTGGAGTACCTGGTGGACCGTATCGGCGGCCCCGTGGTCGCGGACCGTGTCCGGTCCGGGGACAACAGCGCGTGGAACGACCGGGCCGTGTCGCGCGCGGCGCAGGAGATCGTCTCCCTCCTCGACAGGGGTTCGTTCGGTGCCGACGGCGGGGCGGCGGGCACCGACGACGGTGCCGTCGCGCTGCTCGCCAGGGGCCGGGCCGGCCTGCTTCTGGCGGAGTCCGCGCAGCACGCCGAACTCGCCCGGAGGTTCCCGGGATTCACGGAGCGGAACCTGGGATGGGTGCCGTTCCCGGCGATCGAGGACGGCAAGGGGAAGCGGAGGGGCCTGCTGGGCACCCCGGCCGGCTGTCTGACGATGAGCGCGCACACCGAGAACCGGCTCGCCGCCGTCGCCCTGCTGAAGGAGTTCACCGGTACGGCACACAGCGAGGCCCTGCTGCGGGCCGGTGAGGTCCCCGTCACGACCACCGCCGCGAAGCTGCTCGGCCACGCGCCCTACCCGGAGTTCGCCCGGTTCCAGTACGACCTGGTACAGAAAGCTCCGACATACACCCTCAGCTGGGAGAGAGCCGTGCACCCGGCCTGGCGCGACCCTCTGCGCACCGAGGTGGGCAATCTGTTCGCCGGGCGGTCCACGACGAGGGAGTTCAGCAGGGCGATGGGGGACGTGGGACTCCCCGTGGCACAGTGAGCGCGGCCGTCAGGAGGCCAGCCACAGGATCAGGACCACCACGATCACGATGACCGCCCCGGCCGCGATCAGGCGCTGCTTCAGCCGGTCGGACAGAGCGGTGACGACTTCCAGCCGGCCGGCGCCGGGGAAGACGTAGTAGACCCGGTTCGGATCGTCCGCCAGCTCCACCCGGGCCAGCACGGTCGTCCGCAGGGTCACCTCGCGGGAGCGTTCCCCCGGCTGCGGCGCGAGGTGGTCCCGTACGTCGGACCGGTACGCGCGGATGAGGGCTGTCGGCACCGGACCGCCCGCCGGTATGTCGTGCCGCTGCCAGTCGGCGGCTCGCAGCCGTTCCCTCACCTTGTCGGGCCAGTCCGGTGCGGGCAGGGACAGGGAACGCGGCTCGTTCGCGTACACGACCCTCCCCTCCACCCAGTGCGTGAGGCTGCCCTTGCCGCCGCACACACCGTGCGTGCCCAGACCCCGGCCCGAGCAGGGCTCGCAGGTCTCGCGGCCCGACGCGTCGCAGTTCCGGCACCGCGTCAGTCCCCGGCCCTCGCAGCGCGGGCACGCCGCCTCCGGCGTGTCGCACCTCGCGCAGGTGACCCGCGGCGCGCCGGACGTCGTGGCGGTGGGGCCCTTCACCGCCGGACGGGCCTTCGCCGGGCGGATCGGCTTCCTGCCCAGCCGCTCGCACTCCCTGCACGGGGTGACGTTGTGGCAGACGTCGCACAGGGACGGTTCGTTGCGGCAGGCGCACGCGTGCCAGCCACGGCCGGTGCAGGCGTCGCACTGCCGCTCGCCGTTGTCGCACGGGCAGAGCACCAGTTGGACGGAGCCCGCGCGGACCAGGACGAGCTTGCCGGGCCCCTTGGGCTCCGGCAGCGAGTGGTCCGCGATCGCGCCTTCGTACAGAGGCAGCGCCGACAGGTCCTCGACGCCGAACGCGGTCCGCTGCACCTGCTCGCGTCTCTCCGTGAAGCGCACGATCTCGCAGCGCACCAACTGCCTGCGCGCGACGTCCCGCAGACGGCCCGCGCCGGCGACCGTCCGGCCGCCCCGGGCCGTGTACGGGGCGAGAGCCTTGAGCAGGTCCGCGTCGGGCAGCGCGGCGTGGAGGGCGTCGTCGTTCGGTGCGTCGGACATGGGCGGGTCTCGTCCCTCCTCCCGCGCGCGGCGACGCCGCGCGGATCGCAGGTTAGGACGGTTGCCGACCCGCCATCAAGAGGGCGACGCGAGACACCGGCCGG
>NZ_JAAPBF010000194.1 GCF_022695985.1 Streptomyces sp. NP-1717
ACCTGCGAAGTAGAGGCCCCTAGAGGGGGTTTCACACCCCCGCCCCGCACCCCTCCACAGCACCAAAACCACACCCACAAGGGAGACCCGCGTGAGCGACACCGAGACCTTCGAGACCATCCGCTACACCGCCGATGTGATCCTGCTCGCTGTCGGACGCGTCCTGCTGATCGAGCGTGGCTGGGACCCGTACGAGGGCATGTGGGCGCTGCCCGGCGGGCACGTGGACGCCGGGGAAACCAGTCTGGCCGCCGCGGCTCGCGAGCTGGTTGAGGAGACCGGCATCACCGTGGCCGCCGCCGATCTGTGGCAGGTGGGCACGTTCGACGCCCCCGGGCGTGACCCGCGCGGCCGTTACGTCACCGTCGCCTACGCCGCCACCCTCCCGGAGACCGTCCAGCCTATGGCGGGCGACGACGCCACCGCCGCCCGCTGGTGGCCCCTCGACGCGCTCCCGGAGCTGGCGTTCGACCACGCCACCATCCTCAGCGCGGTCATCGGGTCGACCAACCCCGACGAGTAGACGCGGCCAGTCCTACGAAACTTCACGTGAAATAACGTGATCACGCTCGTCCGGTTCACGCGTCTGAACACCAACAAGCAGCAGTGAGGGCGGCCCCGTTCGGCAAAGGATGGGGGCCGCCCGCGTCTTCCGGTGCTTCGCGCAGCCGGGATCCTGTGGGTTAGTCAAGAGGCCAGCCGGCGAAGCCGTCGTCGGTCTGATAGACCAGCGCGATCTTCTGCTCTGCGAGGAGTTTCTTCACGTCGGGCGTCGGTTCGCTGGGCAGCAGCACGCCGACGCGAAGCGTATGGCTGTTGGGTACGTGCCGGCGGTAGTCGGCAAGCTGTCCAATGGCCATGCGAACGTTGGCCCGGGTTGTGAGCCCCTTGGCCTCGTACAAGGCGTGGTCGTTGACGTCGTACAGGTCGGGGGTGAGTGTTCCCGGCTCGCCTTCGATGGTGAACTGGAAGCTGTGCGTCTTGTGGCCCGCCGCGGCAAGATGCGCCACGAACGCGGTCACCAGCTCCCCCTCGCGCCGCAGCACCTTCCGCTGGCCGGCAGGGATATCCGCGACGGTCTCTGACGTGGTGTGCTGCTCGGTCTTCTTGACCTTTGCGCCGCTCTGCTTCGGAAGTACGACGGGCACCGGCACCACGACTTCGGGGTCCGTGATCTCCATGGTCGTCTGTGTGGCTTCCGGCTGCTTGTCAGCTTCCGTCCAACCGGGCGTCGTGCCCGGCGCGGGACGGAAGCGGAAGACCAGCACATCGCGCATCACGTGGTTCTTGCCGGGGCCGCGGCGAATGTCGTACGGCGTGATGGGGTCCAACACCATCGGCCCGATGTAGCGCTGCTGCATCGCCCCGCCACCCGGCACCTTGCCGTGGGCGACGAACAGGTGCACCTCGCGCCCCTTCGCCGCGGCAGTGATCAGCGAGCCGTTACGGCCGGAGGGCTTCTGATCCCCCTGGGCGCCAGCGCCCGTGTACAGGTACAGCGGCCCGAACTCATCGTCATCGGCCCGACCGTCGAAGGTGTAGCCGTACTCCTCCCCGGCAGTCGGGTCGGAATAGACGAACACCTTCCCCGCGTCGGCAGCCGGCTCGATGCCCTGGAACGTGCCGCAGCCGAAGGCCGCCGCGATGGCTTCGCGCGTGGTGATAAGACCCGGCACAAGATCAGCAGTGGTCAGCATGCAACGACCCTAATCGTCGCCACTGACACTGCGCCTCCGCGTTTCCCGCGGCAGGCACAAGGGCGGCCCCCGTCTCGCCAAAGTCCGGGGCCGCCCTCATCCAGCACACAACTCAACAGTGGAACTGGAGGAGTCCAGCATGACTCAACCGACCCCCAACAGGCGAGAGCGCCTGATGACTGCCGCGCTGGAGTTGGCCGCCGCCGGTGTGCCGGTGCTGCCCCTGCGGGCAGGGAAGCTTCCGTTCGGGAACTGCCCGGCATGCCGTGGCAACGTCTGCGGTGGGCGGCCGAACATGAAGACCGCAGGCGCGTGCGTCTGCCCGGCTCCGTGTCACGGATGGGCCGCCGCGACCATTGACCCGAACGTCCTCAACTCGACGTCGTGGCGGCGGGCGTGGTGGGAGGCGCGGGCGGTGGCTTATCACCCCGGCGGTGCCGGGCTGACCGTCGTGGACCTCGACAACGCGGAAGCCATCGCGTGGGCCCGTGCGAGCCTGCCCGCCACACGGACCGTGCCGACGACTCGGGGTGAGCACTGGCTCTACCGGGGCGCCATGCAGGGCGCCAACAACGTGCGGCCCGGCGTCGACATCAAGTCGACCATGGCTTACGCCCGTTGGCTCGGTCCTGGTACCGGCCCCATGGCGCCCCTGCCGGACGTCGTGCGCGCCTTGACTGTGAAGAAGCCGGCCCCGGCCCGATCGGTGGCCGTCACGGTGCCCGCCATGGTCGGGGGCGGGGAGTGCCCGCACCGCACGCCCACGTATCTGGACCGTGGCATTGCCATGGCGGAGCAGCGCATCACGGAGGCGCGTGAGGCGGTCCACGCGACCGTGTACCGGGTGTTCCTGGCGGTGCTGTCGACGCACGGCCGGTGCGGGTGCCTCACCGAGACGCACACCGCGCGGCTGTTCATCGCAGCGCAGGCCAAGGGCGAATCGCCGAGGCACTGCACGGACGCGTGGACAAACGCCATGACCACGTTGGGACTGGGCCATGTCTGACGACGACAAGACTCCCGCCCGCGAGGTCATCGCGGACTATGCGCAGGAGCATTTCCGGTACTTCCGCACCGCCGACGGGACCGTGTACGCGCAGAAGAACGGCCACCCCGTGGCCCGCCCGATCCGCTCCCAGGGCACCACGGGCAGCCACCGTCAGGAACTCATGGTCGGCCTGTTCAAGGACGGCATCGGCGTCTTCAACGGGTCTGCGCTCAAAGAGGCGTTGGACCTGATCGAAGCACTCGCGCTGTCCGAGGACGTGCAGCCCGTCCACATCCGCGTGGCGCCCGGATTCGACGCGGTGACATGGCTGGACCTCGGGCGCGACGATGGGAAGTCCGTCCGCATCCACCCCACGGGGTGGGACATCACCGTCCCCGACCCGCGTGAGGTGTGCTGGCGGCGGACCCAGCTCACCGGGGAACTGCCCCTGCCCGTCAAGGACACCGACGGCAAGGGCATCGACCTCCTGATGCGGCTGTGCAACTTCGCCACGGCAGAGACCGAGTGCCTGGCACTCGCGTGGCTCATCGGCTGCCTCGGACCGTCCGTTCCCGTGCCCGCGCCGTTCCTCACCGGCCCGCAGGGCGCGGGCAAGTCCACCGGTGGGCGGATGCTCGTGCGGATCATCGAGGGCATGAGCGGCGACCTGCGCCGGGCACCGAAGGACGAGGAGAACCTGATCGCGGCCGTCGCGGCCGGGTGGGTCACGGCCCTGGACAACCTGTCCCACATGACGCCGGACCTGTCCGACGCGATGTGCTGCATCGTGACCGGGGCCGAGAGCGTGAAGCGGGCCCTGTTCACCGATGGGGACGTGTTCCGCGTCGGCTACCGCCGGCCGCTCCTGCTGACCGGTATCGACGTGGGAGTCATCCGCCCGGACCTGGCGGAGCGCCTGTTGCCGCTGCGGTTAGAGCGGCCCCGCGTGAGGCGCACGGAGGCTGAGTTGTGGGCGGAGTACGCGGAAGTGCTGCCCGTGGTTCTGGGCTCGCTGCTGGACCTTGCGGTCAAGGTCCGCGCTGCCGAGGCGGAGACGCCGACCGATCTGCGGATGGCGGACTTCGCGCACCTGTGCGCGCAGCTCGACGCGGCGACCGGTCTCGGGGCTCTGCCCGCGTACCGGGCGAGTCTGGACGACCTGAACGACGACGTGATCGAGGGTGACCTACTCGCGCAGACCGTCCTCCGCCATGCCGAGACCATCGAGCCGTGCGCGGCACAGCAGATGACGTCCACCGAGTGGCTGTCCTGCCTCAGCCGCCTCTACAGCGGCGACGAACTGCGCTCCCTGCCCAAAGGGTGGCCCACCACCGGCAAGGTGCTGTCCGACCGGCTCAAGCGCCTCCAGCCCACCCTGGCGGCCAGGGGCGTGCTCATCGACTCGGGCCGCACAAAAGCGGGCCGCTTCCTCGAAATGACCCGCACGGCTGCCCTGACCGTGCCCCCGCACGAGCAGACGCAGGCGTTCTGACGCGAACGCGTGCGCTCAAGCGAACAGCAAGAGGAGCACCATCGTCTGAGCGTGCTCCTCTTGCTGTTCGGCGGAACGCCGCCCCAAGGTCGCGCCGCGAAGCGGCTCCTTCATCGCTCTTTGAGGCGCACCGCACCACTACAGCCAGCCCCTTCTTTGTCCTAAGAAGGAAGACGCTGCGTCACCTGCGTCACCCGGGCCCGAAGACGGCCGCTGACCTGCGCCAACAGCGGTGACGCAGACAGTCGGCTCTGCGTCATCCTGCGTCACCTGCGTCACCCGGTGACGCAGCCGATGACGCACCGGTGACGCACCGGTGACGCAGCACCCATCCCCCGCGTCACCCAAACCAGCAGGTCAGATCCCTAAGTGACGCAGATGACGCGGTGACGCAGAAATCCACACCTCGGACACACACGCACGGCCATACGCGAGGAGTGCCATGTCCCGCCCCAAGATGCTCAAGCTCCCCGAAGTGCTGGCAGAACTCGGCATGAGTCGAGCCGCGTTCTATCGGATGCGCGCCCGCTCTCAGGGCCCCCGTCTCATCAAGCTTCCCAACGGGCAGCTTCGCGTGCGTCGTTCGGATCTTGACGCATGGCTGTCCGGACACGAAGAACTCGCCGCCTGATCCAGCCGCACACCGAGAGGGCCCGCCAACCGGCGGGCCCTCTCTCATTGGAGAGCCATGCTCACGTACGACGTAGACATCTGGTCCATCAGGCAGCGCAAGGGTCGCCCGAAGCCGTTCGAGCTACGGTGGCGGGTCGGCGAGCGCTCCCACTCACGGAGCTTCAAGCTCAAACCGCAGGCGGAAGGACGGCAGTCTGAGCTGCTGGCCGCACTGCGCAATCGGGAGCAGTACGACGAAGAGACCGGGCTCCCTGCTTCGGAGTTCGAGGCACTGACGACGCCCACCTGGTACGAACACGCCACCGCGTACGTGCTGATGAAGTGGCCGAAGGCGGCGGCCAAGCACCGTGCCAGCATTGCGGAGACGTTCGCGACGATTACGCCGGCCTTCGCATCCAGTTCGCGTGGTGCCCCCGACGCTGTGGTACTTCGAAGGGCGCTCTACGGATGGGCGTTCCGCGCGGCACAGGACACGGACGGAAATCTGCGCATGCGATATCAGGTCGAGACGCCGCCTGCGGATATCGCGGCGGCCCTCACCTGGATCTCTGCGAACACGGTCAAGATGACCGAGGTCGGAAAGTCGGAACGGCTCCGGAGCGCGTTGGACGCGCTGTCCAAGAAGCTCAACGGGATGCCGGCGGCGGACAACACGGTGAACCGTAAGCGCATGGTTCTGAGCAACGCTCTGCGATATGCGGTTGAGCGTGGAACCCTCGCCTCGAACCCGCTCGGTCGCGTCGACTGGACCGGCCCCGACAAGGACGACGAAGTCGACTTCCGGTACGTCCCCAACCCGGACCAGGCCGCCGCCCTGATCGACGCCGTGCGGCAGCTCAGCGCGCGCGGTGCGCACATGGCCGCGTTCTTCGGCTGCCTCTACTACGCGGCCATGCGGCCGTCGGAGATCGCGGCGCTCAGAGCCGAGGACTGCAAACTGCCCGAGAGCGGCTGGGGTGAGTTGGTTCTTGCCGGGAGCCAACCCGAGGTCGGCTCGGGGTGGACCAACGACGGGCAGTCGTTCGAGCAGCGCGGACTCAAGCGGCGGGCCCGGACAGCCACTCGGTCTGTGCCCATCCCGCCAGTGCTCACCGCGATGCTCCGGGGCCACCGAGAGAGGTTCGGGGTGGCTGACGATGGCAGGCTGTTCCGCGCCGCGAAGGGCGGGCGAGTCCGGTCCACGGAGTACTGCGAACTCTGGGACTCGGCTCGACTCAAGGCCCTGTCGGCGAAAGAGGCCAAGACACCTCTCGCAGACGTGCCGTATTCACTCCGGCACGCCGGAGTGTCCCTGTGGATCAACTCCGGGGTGGACCCGATGGAAGTCGCGCAGCGGGCCGGCCACAGCCTCGCGGTCCTCTTCCGCTTCTACGCCAAGATCCTCAAGGGTCAACAGTCCCGCGCCAACGACCTCATTGAGCGAGGTCTGAGCGGGGGGTGAGTCCGCGGTTCTGGCCCACACATGGCCCACACGCACTGGTCAGCAGTGGGATACAACCGACTCAGGGTGAGACAGAGTGAACACAGAGGGCGGGCCCCCGGTTCGGGAGCCCGCCCTCTGACCTGCTAGTTCTCTGACCTGGCGGTGGGTGTGGGATTTGAACCCACGGTGACATCGCTGCCACGACGGTTTTCAAGACCGTTCCCTTAGGCCGCTCGGGCAACCCACCCACGCCCCGCCCACCAGCGGCGGAGCGGGTACAGCCTACCGGCTGCGGCTGGTTCGCCGTGGCGGTGATCCGTCTCTGGTTTCTGAGGTTCGGGCATGGGCCGTCAGCAGTGGTGGTGAGGCCGGGAGCCGACCGAAGCGCGCCCGGGGCCCGGGGGTCGTCAGTCGTCGTCCGGGTACTGCCAGTTGATGGAGGCCGTGGCGGCCGGCGCGAGGGTGTGGACCCGTTCGCGGAAGGCGGTTTCGAAGTGGGGGCGCCAGGCGTAGAAGCGGCTCACGCCGATCGGGTGGTCCGTCTCTCCGGAGATCCAGTGCCGTCCTTCCTCCACGCTCCACCCGAGGCCGACCTCGTGTTCCCGCAGGCCTTCCTCGCGGATCAGTTCGGCGAGTGCGCTCAGGACGGACTTGGCCTGCGCCTCGTCGGCCAGCCCGTGCACCTCGAAGTCGAGCATGACGTTGACACCCATGAGCCGATGGTAGGCAACCGGGTGCGTACGGGGTCCCGATACGAAGAGCGGGCTGTCAGGGGTAGTACAGCGATGCCTTCTCCAGGACGTGACCCGTGAACATTCCGCCCCATACGACTCCGCCCCGGTACATCGTGGCGCGGCCGGCCCCCGGGGCCGGGGTCTGGACCACGACGGGGCGGCCTATCACCGTCGTTCCGAGGATTCGGGCGTCCGCGGCGGCCCACTGCGTCGCCGACGGCTGGACGTTGCCGCTGATCAGGGTGGGCAGGACCATCAGCGCGTTGCGGGCGCCCGGCAGGCCGCCGCGGAGGTCGCCCGCGTACTCCATGGCCCATCCGGTGAAGTCGGCCAGCACGGCGTCGTCAACCTGGGGGACGGCGGCGGCGAGGACGAAGAGCTGAACCTTCGTGCCGAACCACCGCGCCTTGCGGTCCGAGCGGCTGCCGATGACCACCTGGTGGCCGCCCCAGGGGGTCGTGGTCATCCTGCATCCGTCGGCGGCGAGCCGCCCGTGGAGTGCCTCCAGGTAGGCGGTGGCCGCCTCTGCCGACGGCGTCCCGTCGGTTCGCTGCTGAGTCATGCGCAGATCCTCCACCCCCGGCGCACCGAGGGGAAGAGGAGGTCCAACACCCCTGTGACAGCTGCGCGTTGGACAGAACGAGAGGGGCACGGGTGTATTGACGAGTACTCAGGGACGCGGGCAGCATTGATGGAACGTGTACGTTCCTGTTGCTTACTGTGCGGGAATGTCCTTGTGGAGAACGTGTGCGTGCCGCCGACCCCCACATGCGGAGCTGCCGACGATGAACGTTCGAATGCTCAGACTCCATGCCAAGGCCGTCGCCACGCTGCTCGCCGGCTGCCTCGTCGCGATGTTCTCGCCCCTCGACGCCGGCGCCACCACGTCCAACCCCACGACCGCCGAGGCCGGCAACCCGTTCGTCGACGGCTGGTACGCCGATCCCGACATCACCGTGTACGACGACACCTACTGGGTCTACCCGACCACCTCGAAGGCGTACGGTGAGCAGACGTATCTCGACGCCTTCTCGTCGACCGACATGGTCAACTGGACGAAGCACGAGAAGGTGCTGACGACGGACGACGTCTCGTGGGCCGAGTACGCGGTGTGGGCGCCCGCGCCGGTCGAGCGGAACGGGAAGTACTACCTGTTCTTCGCCGCCAACGACATCCAGAACGACTCCAGCCTCGGCGGTATCGGAGTCGCCGTCTCGGACAAGCCCGAGGGGCCCTACTCGGACGCCCTGGGCCGCCCGCTCGTCGGACAGTTCCACAACGGCGCCCAGCCCATCGACCAGGACGTCTTCATAGACGACGACGGTCAGGCGTACATGTACTACGGCGGCTGGGGACACGCGAACGTGGTCAAGCTCAACGACGACATGACCAGCCTCGGCACATTCGCCGACGGCAGTACGTACAAGGAGATCACGCCCGCCGACTACGTCGAGGGCTCGCAGATGTTCAAGCGCGACGGCGTGTACTACCTGATGTGGTCCGAGGGAGGGTGGACCGGCCCGGACTACTCCGTCTCGTACGCCATGTCCGACTCACCGACCGGCCCCTTCGAGAAGATCGAGAAGGTGCTCGCCCAGGACCCCGCGGTCGCGAAGGGCTCAGGGCACAACTCCGTCGTCAACGTGCCCGGCACGGAGATCTGGTACATCGTCTACCACCGCAGGCCGCTCAGTGAGAGCGCGGGCAACAACCGCCAACTCGCCTACGACCGCATGTACTTCAACGCCGACGGCACGATCAGGCCCGTGGCGATGGAAGTCAGGGACAACTTCGCCGACGGCAACTCCCTCGGCTGGAAGACCTACGGCGGATCGTGGTCGGCCGGTCACGGGAGCTATCGGGCCAAGAGTTCGCCGGGCGGCAAGGCCCTGCTCGACACCAATTTCGCCGACTTCACCTACGACGCCGATGTCAGGGTCACCTCGGGGCGCGGCGACGCGGGCCTGGTCTTCCGCGCCGCGCGTCCGGCGGTCGGCGTCGACAGCTACGCCGGCTACTACGCGGGCGTCGGCCCGACCGGCAAGGTCGTGCTCGGCCGTGCGGACGACGGGGCCTGGACGCAGTTGGACTCCGTCCAACTGCCCCTTCCCACCGGGCCGGACCACCATCTGCGGATCTCGGCGGTCGGCTCCGCGATCGAGGTGTACGTCGACGACATGGCCACGCCGGCGATCTCGGTGACCGACGACACGTACCGCGGCGGGGCCAACGGAGTACGGGTCTTCAACACCGCCGCCGCCTTCGACAACGTCTCCGTCGACAAGGCCGGCTGAGCCGGAGAGTCCGCGACGGCCCGGCCCCCGTAGCACCGGTCGGGTGTCTCCGGGCTCGCCGCCGGGCGGGGCTTCCACGACGGCGGGCGGGCTCGGGTCATGATCGCCGATGGCCGGCGTCCGGGCCTCGGGCCGGCGTAACGGAGCTGGTCAGGGAGCCGGTCATGAACATCCTGCTGGTCGCGAGTGCCTTCAACAGTCTGACCCAGCGCGTCTTCGCCGAACTCGGGGACCGCGGACACCGCGTCGGTCTCGAACTGGCTCTGGGCGACGACTCGTTGCGCGAAGCCGTACGCCGCACCGCCCCGGAACTGATCGTCGCACCCCTGCTCAAGACCGCGATCCCGCCCGACATCTGGTCCGCCCACGTCTGCCTGATCGTCCATCCCGGTCCGGTCGGCGACCGTGGGCCGTCCTCCCTGGACTGGGCGATCCACACGGGCGCCGCCGACTGGGGGGTGACGGTCCTCCAGGCCTCGGGAGAGATGGACGGCGGGGCGGTGTGGGCGTCGGCCCGGTGTCCGGTCCCGGCCGGCGTCGGGAAGAGCGACCTCTACCGCAACGAGGTCTCCGACGCCGCGCTGGAGGCGGTGCTGCTCGCCGTGGAGCGTTTCGCCTCGGGAACGTACGTCCCACGGCCGCAGGAGACCGCTGGTCCGGGCGCGGAGGTGTGCGTCCGCCCGTACTTCGCGCAGGGTCTGCGGCGCGTGGACTGGGCGTCGGACCCGACCGAGGCCGTCGTACGTAAACTGCGCGGCGCCGATTCGCAGCCCGGTGTCCTGGACGAACTCCTCGAAGAGGAGTGGTATCTGCACGGCGGCCACGCCGAGGACACCCTGCGGGGGCGCCCCGGCGAACTGCTCGCCACCAGGCACGGCGCGGTCTGCCGGGCGACGGTGGACGGTGCGGTGTGGATCCCGGAGCTGCGCCCCCGGCGCCGGGCGGGCGGCCCGGCCACCTTCAAGCTGCCGGCGGTTCTCGCCCTCGGCGGCCGGCTGCCGGCGCTGCCCGAGATCGCACCGCCCCGGCGACAGCCCGAGGAGTTGCCCGGTGGTCCCCGGACCTGGAGCGACATCCGCTACCGCGAGGACGGTCAGGTCGGCTTCCTGTCGTTCACCTTCCCAGGAGGCGCGATGAGTACGGAGCAGTGCCGGCGCCTCCTCACGGCGTACCGCTTCGCCTGTGCACGGCCGACCACGGTGCTGGTGCTCGGCGGCAGCCGTGACTTCTTCTCCAACGGCATCCATCTGAACGTCATCGAGGCCGCCGCCGACCCGGCGCGGGAGTCCTGGGAGAACATCAACGCCATGGACGACCTCGTGGAGGCCGTTCTGACGACGACGGACCGGCTGGTCGTGAGCGCGCTCGGCGGCAACGCGGCGGCGGGCGGCGCCATGCTGGCCCTGGCCGCCGACCAGGTCTGGTGCCGTGGCGGAGCCGTACTCAACCCGCATTACCGGCTGATGGGGCTGTACGGCTCCGAGTACTGGACGTACACGCTGCCTCGCCGAGTGGGGGCCGCGGAGGCCGAGCGCCTGACGGGGCGGGCCCTTCCGGTGACGGCGGCCCGCGCGCGTGAGATCGGGCTCGTCGACGTCGTCATCGACAGCACTCCCCAGGACTTCGGCGCCGCGGTCGCGCGCCGTGCCGCGCGTCTCGCGTCGGCACCGGGTACGCAGCAGCGCGTCAGTGAGAAGAAGGCGGCCCGTGAACGGGACGAGGCGGTCGCGCCGCTGAGCGCGTACCGGGAGCGTGAACTGGCCGAGATGCGGGCCACGTTCTTCGACCCCGGCGCGCCGTACCACTCCCTGCGGGCCGCCTTCGTAAGGAAGGTGAGGCCGTCGTCGACGCCGGAACATCTGCGGGCGGGAACGTCGCCCGTCGTCCGGGGTGCGCGCACCCGCGGTGCGGCGAGCGACGCGGCTCTCCCCAGCGGATCGCTGTAGGACGCGCCGCCGGTGGGTGCCCGGTGGTCCGCCGCCGGTCCGCCGCCGGCTACAGCGGGCGTTCGAAGCAGAGGGAGTTGTCCGACTCCGCGTAGGCGCCGAAGGCCGGAATCGGTCCGTAGCCGGAGCGGGTGTAGAAGCGGACCGCGTCGGGCTGGGCATCTCCCGTCTCCAGACGGAGGCTTGACCAGCCCTGCTCCCGCGCCCACTCCTCCAGCGCGGCCAGGACGCGCGGCGCGACGCCCGAGCCGCGGGACGCCGGCGCGACGTACATACGTTTGATCTCACCGATTCCCGCGCCGAGAGCACGCAGTCCTCCGCAGCCCACCGCGGTCCCGTCATCCTCGTACGCGACGAAGAAGACGGCCATGTCCGCCTGCGACGGGGGCACGCCTGGTTCGCTGTCCGGTGTCCCGTACCGCTCGGCGATCTCGGCCCGCTGCCGGGCGCGGAGGGCGACCGCGTCCGTGTCGTCCCACATGACCTGTTCGACCTTCATGTGGGTGGATTCTGCTGAACGCTCGTTTCGAGCGGGTAAAACGGGCTCCGGAAGCCGATGATCAGGTGCCGGTGGGCGGTGCCGTACGGCCGTGGACGGCCACGCGGAAAATCCGTGGCTCCCCGGCTGTCGATCCCGGGCTGTCCCGTTCGCCGTATGAGTGGGGCCGCCGACCGGCGCGGCACGCAGGACGTACGTACGTCGTACATGTCGTACGAGCGAAGGAAACGCGCATGCGAAAACTGATGGTGACCACATTCGTCTCCCTCGACGGGGTCATGCAGGGGCCCGGCGGCAGTGACGAGGACCGGGACGGCGGCTTCGAACACGGCGGCTGGTCCGTACCGCACTTCGGGGCCGATCTCATCGAGCGGATGACCACCGTGGTCCGCCGCGCCGACGCGCTGCTCGTCGGACGCAGGACGTACGACATCTTCGCCGCCACCTGGCCACTCGCCGAGGCCGACGACCCGATCGGGTCGAAGATGAACAGCGTGCGCAAGTACGTCGCGTCGCGCACGCTGGACACCGTGTCGTGGCAGAACTCGACGCTGCTGACGGGCGATGTCGCCGAAGCGGTCCGCTCGCTCAAACAGGAGAGCGACGGCGGCGAGATCCAGGTGCACGGCAGCGGTGATCTGATCCAGACGCTGATCGAGCACGATCTCGTGGACGAGTTCCACGTACTGGTTTTCCCGGTGCTCGTCGGCTCCGGCAAGCGGCTCTTCGGGAAGGGCACCGTCCCGGCGGGGCTGAAGCTGCTCGACACCACGAGTTCGGACAGCGGTGTCGTCATCAGTACGTACGCGCGGGCCGGCGAGGTCGAGTACGGGGCCATGGGCCCGGAGACCGGCAACTGGTGAGCGACGGAGGAGACGGAGGAGACAGAAGAGACGACATCCGCCCGACGTCGTAGACAACCTGCGCGTCGGGGAGCGGATCGAGGCGATGGGCGCGCGTGTCACCTGGGACCTCGATCTGGCGGAGGGGTGCGTCCAGGACGCGTACGCCGCCGCTCTCGTCGGCTGGACGCGCGGCGGCGTACCGAACGGGTCCGGCGCGAGGCTGACCACCGCCGCCGTTCGTGGTCCCGGACCGCGCACACGAGCCCCGGGACTCGGCCGTCCCGGGGCTCGTGGAACACGTGCGAATCCTCGCCGATCCGTTACCGCTTCCCTTACTGCGAATCACCCTTGCGCTCGCCCAAGGTGACGTCGACCTGCGACTCCTTGCCACCGCGCGTGTAAGTGATCTTGATCTTGTCGCCCGGCTTGTGCGTCCAGATCTCGCTGATCAGCGTCGGGCCGCTGTCGATCTGCACGTCGTTGAACTTCGTGATCACGTCACCCGACTTCAGCCCCGCCTTCGCGGCCGGGCCGTCCGGCGTCACCGCCGGGGTGCCGCCCCCGCCGTCGCCCGAGATGGTCGCGCCGTCGCCGCCCTCCGCCATGGAGACCGTCGCGCCGATGACCGGGTAGACGGGCTGGCCGGTCTTGATGAGCTGCTCGGCGACGTTCTTCGCCTGGTTGATCGGAATGGCGAAGCCCAGGCCGACCGAGCCCGACTGCGCCCCGCCGCCGCCACCGCCGCCGCCCGAGGGCTGGATGGCGGAGTTCATGCCGATCACCGCGCCCCGCGCGTCCAGCAGCGGACCGCCGGAGTTGCCCGGGTTGATCGAGGCGTCGGTCTGGAGGGCGCTCATGTACGAGTTCTTGTCGCTGGAGCCGTCGCCGGAGGCCACCGGGCGGTTCTTGGCGCTGATGATGCCTGTCGTGACGGTGTTGGAGAGCCCGAACGGCGCGCCGATCGCGATCGTCGAGTCGCCGACCGCCACCTTGTCCGAATTGCCCAGGGCGAGCGGCTTGAGCCCGGACGGCGGGTCCTTCAGCTTCACCACGGCGACGTCGTAACCCTCGGCGCGGCCCACGACCTCGGCCGCGTACTCCTTGCCGTTGGAGAAGGTCGCCGTCAGGTCGCCGCCGTCGGCGGCCGACGCCACCACGTGGTTGTTCGTGAGGATGTGGCCCTGCTTGTCGTAGACGAAGCCCGTGCCCGTGCCGCCGTCGCCGCCCTGGGCCTGAGCCGTGATGGTCACGACGCTCGGCAGCGCCTTGCCGGCCACCGCCGCCGTGCTGCCCGCCTCGCGCTTGAGCGCGGGGGCGTCGGCCGCCGAGACCGTGGTCGATCCGCCGCCGACGCTGTCGTCGTTACGGTCCGCCGCCCAGTAGCCGATCCCGCCGCCGACCACACCGGCGACCAGCGCCGCCGCGAGGACCGCCGCGATCAGACCGCCGGGTCGCTTACGG
>NZ_JAAPBF010000195.1 GCF_022695985.1 Streptomyces sp. NP-1717
AGCTGGGTTGAGGCCTTCAGGAGGAAGAACAGCGTTACCGTCGCGTTCGCCGAGGAGAGGGCCGAGCCCACCGTGCCCGCCGTCGCCGTCCAGACCGCCAGGCCCGCCCTGGTGAAGACCGACGGCCACGTCATCGCGGCGGGCGCCGGGGCCAGGAGTGCGGCGACACGGCGGGGAACGGGGCCCGCGCCGGCGATTCCGGCCAGCGTCGGTGACGGGGCCCCGTGAGAGACCAGCGCGGCCTTTCCGATGGCCCGGGCGACCAGCGTGCGGCTGCCGGTGGTCCGGGCCGCTTCCTCGTCGGCCCAGCGTTCCGTCGTGTACGCCACGGCCGCCTGTAAAGGCCGGAGTAAGGGATTCGCCCGCGCCGCCAGCCGTACCGCGAGCAGACTCCGGTGGTGACGTCCGGTCAGATGCGCTCGCTCGTGCGCGAACAGCGCCGTTCTCTCGGTCGAGTTGAGGCAGTCGAGCAGCGCACTGGAGACGACCACGCGCCCCGCTCGATCCCGCCCCCGCCCGCCGCCCGGCAGCGCGTACGCGTACGGCGCCTCGTCCGGCAGCACCACGAGCCGGCGCCCGGGCATCCCCTCCAGCGCGCTCCAGGCCCGCCGCCGTACGCGCCGGTGCCGCGACGCCGTGGCCGCGCACGCCGCCGCCACCGCGACCAGCGCCGCGATCGCCACCTTGCCGGCCACCTCGTCGTACGGCACGGCGTCCCGTACCTCCGCGTCCGACCAGCCGTCGGGCAGCGGATTGCCCGGCAGCTGGGCCGTCCCGACCACCACCAGCAGTCCCAGGCAGAGCGTGCTGCACACGGCCAGCACCACGGCCAGCAAGGTCAGGAAGCGCGTGGCCAGGCGGGGGTGGAGATGCTGCTCGGCCAGTCGCGCGACCGGCACCGCCGTGAGCGGCAGTACGAGCGGCAGAAAGACGAACACGCCCACGGGTCAGTCCTCCGCCTCGTCCTCGGTGGCGTGCAGCAGGTCCCGCAGCAGCCGCTCGTCGTCGTACGACAGGGCGGTGACGAACCGCGCGAGCACCGCCTCCCGGTCCGACTCCGCGTCCAGCACCCGGCGCATCCGCAGTGCGGCGAGCCCCGCGCCGTCGGAGGCGGCGCGCCACTCGAAGGAGCGGCCCGAACGCTCGCGGGTCACGGCGCTCTTGGCCTGGAGGCGGGTGAGGATCGTCATGACGGTGGTGTACGCGAGGGTCCCGCCGAGCCGCTCGCGTACCCAGCCCGCGTTCACCGGACCCGGCGCCTCGCGGAGCGCGGCCAGCACCTGTGACTCCAGTTCGCCCTGCCCCCGGCGCCGACGTTCGTCGGGACTCTCGTCCTCGGTCACACCGTCTCCCTCCGGCTCCGGAGCGGACAGCCCGCAGGCTTCGATCGCCCTCTCCCGCCAATCTCTACAGTCCTGTAGATTCTGGCGCAGATGGCGGATCCGTACCAGTGCGGGCCCGCTCCGGTGCGGGGCGTCGGACCGCGCCCCACGTGGCCTGGAGGTCCCGTTGCTTGGGCTTGGTGAGCTGGCGATCATCCTGATCGTCGTGATTCTGGTGCTCGGCGCCAAGAGGCTGCCGGACCTGGCCCGTTCGGCGGGCAAGTCGGCCCGGATCCTCAAGAGTGAGGTCCGCGCGATGAAGGCCGAGAACCCGTCCCCGACCCCGACCCCGGATCCCGTGACGGAGACGCCGTACCCCGTCCGTCCGGGCGAACCGACACGTGTCGAGCCGACCCGCGTCGAACCGACCCGCGTCGACGCTCAGCCGACGCACGTTCACCCCGCACCCGCGGCCCACACCGACCCCGAGGACCGTCAGCCCGGCCCCCGGCCCTCAACTCCCGGTCAGTGAAGGGTCACCGGACCTCTCTCCGCGTCGCCGCCTCGATGGAGAAGTTGGGCACGATCCGCTCCAGCCGCCCGGGCATGGCCCAGTTGGCCGGACCGATCAGATGCATCAGGGCCGGGACGAGCAGGCCCCTGATGACCAGTGCGTCCACGAGAACGGCGAAGCCCAGGCCGAATCCGAACTCCTTGAGGACATGGTCGTCGCTGATCAGGAACGAGCCGAAGACCAGGATCATGATGCCGGCCGCCGCCGCGACGATGCGTCCCGTCTTGCCCTGACCGTGCGTCACCGCCCAGTGGTTGTCGAGGACTTGGTCGGCGCGTGAGACGTCCCCGTCCCCGTTCTCCTTCCGGTCCCGGCGCCGAAGATGCCACTCCTCCTGCATCCGGCTGACGAGAAACACCTCGTAATCCATCGAGAGCCCGAAGAGGACCGAGAACAGCAGTACGGGGATGAAGGCGTCCACGGGCCCGGTGGCCGGGATGTTGAGGAGCGAGTCGCCCCAGCCCCAGGTGAACACGGCGTTCATCGCGCCGAGAGCCGCGGCGACGGACAGCAGGTTCATCACCGCCGCCACCAGCGGGATGAGCAGGCTGCGGAACACCGCCACCAGCAGCAGGAACGCCAGGACGACGACGACCGCGATGAACAGCGGCAGTTTCTCGCTCAGTACCCGTGAGAAGTCGATGTTGGCGGGTGTGACGCCGCCGACGTGGACGGGGGGACGGCCGGGGCCCTCCGCCTTCGGCGCCAGGTCGCGGATGTCGCTCACCAGAGAGACGGTCGCCTTCGCCCCCGGACCGGTGGCGGGGTAGAGGATCGCCAGCGCGACCTTGCCGTTCGGGGAGGTCGTCGGCGGTGTCACCGACACCACCCCCGGCTGCTTCGCCGCCGAGGCCAGGAAGGTGCTGAACGCCTGTGCGTCGCCGGGGGAGTTCACCTCGGTCACGAGTTGGAACGGTCCGTTGTAGCCGGGGCCGAACCCCCTGGAGAGAGCGGAGTACGCCTGGTGCGTGGTGGAGTCGTGAGGGTCGGTCGCGGCGCCCGACGTCCCGAGCCGCAGCGTGAACAGGGGCAGTTCGATCACCACGACGAGGGCCAGGGCGCCCGCGGCCACCAGCACCCGGCGCCTCTCGACGAACGTCCCCCAGCGCAGCCAGAATCCGGACGCGTCCTCGGCGACCGGGCCCTTCTGCGCGAGGGCGCGCCGTTCGCGCCGGGAGAGGGTCTTCGGGCCGAGGAAACCGAGCATGGCGGGCAGGAACGTCAGCGCGGTGGCCATGGTCAGCGCGACCGTGAGCGCGGAGGCGGCCGACACCCCGTACAGGTAGTCGACCCCGAGGGCGAACTGCCCGAGCAGCGCGATACAGACGGTGATCCCGGCGAACAGCACGGTCCGGCCCGACGTGTTGACCGCCAGGACCGTCGACTCCTCGTAGGAACGGCCGGCCTTCACCGAACCGCGGTGGCGGCTGATGATGAACAGACCGTAGTCGATGCCGACGCCGAGCCCGATGAGTACGGCGAGGTCGCTGGAGACGCTCGGGGTGTCCATGACGTGCGACAGCAGGCTGATGAGCGAGGTCCCGATGAACAGGGCGACGGCCGCGGTCACCAGCGGCATCAGCGAGGCGAACAGCGCCCCGCCGAAGACGATCAGCAGAATGACCAGCGCGGCGATCGCGCCCACCGCCACCGAGAGGCCGGGGCCGGCGCTCTCCTCGTTCTCGATCGACTGACCGCCCAGGGAGATACGGACGTCGGGCCCGTCCGCGGCCTTGGCGGTGTCGATCAGCTTCCGGGCGTCCGACTTCGTGACGTCGGCGGCCTTCATCTTCCAGTTCACGGCGGCGAACGCGACCGTGCCGTCCTTGCTGATCTGCGCCGCGCCCTGCGGGCTGTAGGGGCTGACGACCGACGCGATGCCGGGAATGGCCGCGACCTCGGTGAGGGCGGCGGTGACCGGCTGCTGGACCGAGTCCGAGCGGACGGTGGCTCCGCCCCTGGCCTCGATGACGATCTGGTCGCTCTCGCCGGACGCCGAGGGGAAGTTGTCCGTGAGGAGGTTCACCGCCGCCTGCGAGTCGGTGCCCGGCAGGCTCACACTCTCGTCGTACTTGCTGCCGATCGACTGGCTGAGGGCGACGGTGACGGCCAGGACCAGGAGCCAGAAGGCCACCACCGCGCGGCGGTGCAGGAAACACCAGTGAGCCAAACGAGACACGTTGTCTCCCCGCCGAGGTGTCGAGTAGCCGGACGTTACAGATGAGGATCTACTCGACGGGAAAGGCGCCGCGGCGAAACGTCACTCCAACGAGGGCGGGTCATTCGCCCGCGCGAGGCGGACCTCTGACGCCGCCCGGGGCCGGTCGCTCGGCCGGCCGGTCAACAGGTCCGTCCGACAGGCCCGTTCCTCCTGGCGCTCGTCGACGGACAGGCCCTAACGCGTCACGCGATGGCGGAGGTAGACGGCCCCGGAGCCGAAGGTGCGGGTCTCGACGAGTTCGAGATCCACTCGGCGCTCGCGGTGCGGAAAGTACGAGAGGCCCCCGCCGACCATCACCGGGTAGACCACGGTCCGGTACTCGTCGATCAGACCCGCCTCGGCCGCCTCGGCGGCCAGAGTCGCACCGCCGATCGCGATGTCGCCCTCCCCCGGTTCGGCGCGCAGCCGCTCGATCTCCTCCGCCAGGGTGCCGGAGGCCAGCCGGGCACTGCCTCGCACCGTCGACAAGGTGGTGGAGAACACCACCTTCGGGAGCGGATTCCAGACCGAGATCCACTCGCGCTGCGCGTCGTCGAGCGACGGATCCTCGGCGACGGTCTCCCAGTACAGCATCGTCTCGTACACCCGCCGTCCCAGCAGATGGACGCCGAGTTCCCGGGTCTGGTCGATCCAGAAGCGGAACACCTCATCGCTGGGCGCCGTCCAGTTGAAGTCGCCGTCCGGCCCGACGATGTAGCCGTCGAGTGAGACGCTCATCGAATAGGTCACGCTGCGCATCGGAAGTCCTCCTCGGTGACGGGTGTTCGACAGTACGACCGCCGGACGCCGCGGAAGTCATCGTGGCGCGCGGGATTCGGGGGCCGAGTCACCTCAGGAGCCGAGCCACCTCAGGAGGTCATCGGGGCCGGGTCGCGGCACAGTGCACACACGTACGGGCCGCGGGCCGTACCTCCAGCCGCTCCGGGGGAATCGCCCGGCCGCACACCTCGCACCGGCCGTAGTCACCGTGCTCCAGCCGTTCCAGCGCCTGGTCGAGACCGAGCAGTTGATCGCGTGCCTGCGCCAACAGGGAGGCGACATGCGCCCGCTCGAAGGCGGTACTCGACCCGTCGGGGTCGTGCTCGTCGTCCACCGCCACCAGGGCGTTCGCCTCGACGATCGCGTCGAAATCACGCTCCAGCGCCTCGATCCGCGCACACGTGTCCGCGCGCCGGGCGGACAGCCGGGCACGGACGCACTCATGGCCGTCGGGGGCCGCGAAACTCACAAAAGCGTCAACGCCGACCTCCGTCGACGCATTCCGGGCGCTCGAAGGCGAATTCCCGTGCCCGGTCACGGGGCCCGGTGTTACGGTCCGCGCCGCGTACAGAAGAGAGACGAGGGCCCTGTCCATGCCTGACCAGCATCCGTCCGCCCGCCCGACGGCCGACTGGATCCGTGCCCACTCCAGGGAGCTGACCGGCCTCGACGTCGAGGCGCCCCTCGACGATCTCGAACCGTTGCGGGAGATCATCGGCGACTCCCGTGTCGTCGGTCTTGGTGAGAACGCGCACTTCGTCGAGGAGTTCTCCTGGGCGCGTCAACGCGTGCTGCGCTTCCTCGCCGAGCGCTGCGGATTCACCGTCCTGGCCTTCGAGTTCGGCTTCAGCGAGGGCTTCGCCCTCGACCGGTGGGTCAGCGGCGGGGCCGGGGACGAAAAAGAGACGGAGGGCGACGACGGTCTCCTGGCGGCGCGGAAGGCCGCCGTGGAGTGGGGCTTCGCCGACTTCATGGCCTGGCTGCGCCGGTACAACCGCGCCGGCGGCCACCGGCTGCGGCTCGCGGGCCTCGACGTCCCCGCGGCCGGCGGGGCGTTGCGGCCCGCTCTCGATCCGGTGACCGGCTACCTCCGCGAGGTCGGCCCCGACGCGCTGCCGCTCCTGGAGAGGGCGCTGGAGATCAGTGACCGGTTCCTCGAAGGTGAGGGGACCAGTTCCGGTGCGGCGGCGGCCCCCGCCTGGGGCCGGCTCGAACCCGCCGAGCAGAACGAGTTGACCGCCACGCTGGCGCGCCTCCTGCTGCGGCTGCGCGCCGTCGAACCGCTGTACGTGGAACGCGGCGGACAGCGCGCCTTCGACATCGCCCGGCGCCGGGTGGAGGCCGCCTGCCACACCGATTACATGTTCCAGGCGATGAACGCGCTGCTGTCGGGCCGGGGCAGCGGCGCCGACCTGGCGGTACGGGAGATCTATCTGGCCGAGTCCGCGCGCTGGCACCTGGACCGGAGCGCACCGGGCACCCGTATCGTGCTCGCGGCCCACAACAACCACATCCAGAAGACGACGGTGGACTTCGGCGGCCCCTTCACCTCCCTGACCATGGGCGGGCATCTGCACCACGCGCTCGGCGGGGACTACCGCGCGATCGCCCTCACCCACACCGCGGACCATGTGCCCGAGATGTATCCCGACCCGGCCAGTGCGGTCGGCTTCACCCTCGCGGACGCCCGTCTTGAGGCGCCCGTCCCCGGCAGTGTCGAGGCGGCGCTCGTCGACGCGGGGCTCGGCGGGCGGATCACCCTGACCGGCCTCGGGCGGTCGCCGCGGGACGCGGCAGGGGCGCCACTGCTGAATCGGATCCGGTCGCAGAGCGCCACCGTCTCCTCCCCGCTTCCCCTGGCGTTCGACGCCGTGCTCTCGGTTCCCACCGTCACCCGAGTCGCCTCGGTGCCGTTCTGAGCCGTGTGCGGGCGGCGCCGGGCGGGCGGAAGGGACCGTGGACGACGACCGGCCGACGGGCCGGCCGTGTGCGCCCGTTGGTGCCCGTACCCACGTTGTCATGGCCCGTATGAGCCGTGTTCCGCGTCCGTTCACGATCAGAGCGCTCCGCTGGGCCCAAGCCTGGGCCCCTAGGCCCTGCGACTGGGTCCGGGCCCCTCCCTAGTCTCCGGAGATCTCCCGAGCGGGGAGGCCGGGAAAGCTGGATCGAGGAGTCCGGATGACAGGCACACGGTGCGCGCACACGGCTCCGCGGCGCGATGAACGCGGCCAGGGCGGTGTCGAGTACGTCGCCCTGATAGGCGTCGTCGCCGCGATCGTCGGTGCGATCCTGGCGCTGACCGTCCCCGACGACACGTCCGTCGCGCTGAAGGACGCGGTGTGCCGCATCGTCAACGCCGGTGACGGCGGCGAGGGTTGCGACTCGGGCGGCGACGGCGGCGACGGCGGAGGCGGCGGTGACGACGGCGGGCCCCTGCCCCCACCACCGCCGGGCGATCCCTTCCAGCCCGCGAAGTGCCTGCTCTCCCAGGACCAGACCAAGACCACGGTCGTCGTCCAGATCCTCTTCATCAAGATCAGCAGCTCCGAGCAGATCAAGCTCCAGCAGTGGTCGGACGGCACCGTCACCCTGGAACGTGTGACCGAGTCCGGAGGCGGGGTGACCGCGAGCATCTCGGCCGGTATCCCCGGGCTGAAGGAGTGGGGCGGCAGCGCCTCGCTGAGCGGCAGTTACATGAAGGGCAGCGGCAGCGGCGGTCAGTGGCTGTTCAACGGCAACAAGACCGGCGACTCGCAGAAGGACCTTGAGCTGAATCTGGAGGACGCGAAGCAGTTCACCGAGTACCTGAAGGCGCAGAGCAAGTGCAACTCGCGCCCGGCCGGACCTCGTTCGTCCGAACTCGGCGCGATCTGCGGCTACCACGCCGGCAAGAAGAAGCCCGATCTGCCGCCGGAGAAGGCCCCGGACGTCGACATCACCAAGACCAGCACCGAGGTCTCGGGCGGTGTGAGCTTCGGCAAGGGGTTCAAGAAGGGCAAGGGCGGCAAGGACAAGGACGGCAAGCCGACCGACCTCGGCAACATCTCGGGTGAGTTCGGCAGCGGCACCATGACCGAGGACGTCGTGGTCATGCGCGCCAACACGGGCCCCGACGCGGGGAAGATCACCTTCGTCTACACCTTCAGCGTCGACGCCAAGGGCGGTGAACTCGCCCAGGGCAAGGCCACCCGTATGCAGCAGGTCTCCGTGACGTACGACGCCGCCACCTTCGACCAGGAGGAGAAGGACGGCAAGGAGCACCGCCCGGAGAAGCTGGTCATCACCACCAGCCAGGAGAACGGCGAGGGCGCCGGAGTGCAGGTGGGTGCCGGTGCCAACGTTCCCGGTACGCCGGTGACGATCGACGTCGGCGGTGGTGGCGGCAACATCAAGTCGCAGATCCACACCGAGTCCGCCGAGGTCGCGCTGGACAACGACGCCGACAGCAAGCTGGTCGAGGACTGGCTGCGCGGCCGGGGCGACTTCCCCGCCAGTGACGTCCTGCCCACCCCCTCGGACGCCGCCGAGGTGCCGGGCAGCGACGCCGGACCGCTGGAGCGTCTGCTGCACGACAAGGGCAAGCTGTCGCGGCTCGACTACAACGCCAACACCGACTGGTGGAACGCCTCCCTCGGCATCGGCTTCGGCATCTCCGCCGGCCAGCTCACGGCCGGGTTCAAACTCTTCGGCATCGACATCACGCACGAGGAGAAGAACCAGACGATCACGGGTAACCCGTCGTACGCGACCGGCCCGAAGAACGGCGGCGCGCGTCCCTGGGTCGAGTGGACGAACTGCACCAAGACCAAGCCGATCACGTAGCCCGTCCCGGCCCCGGTACGCGCCGGCCGTTCCACCGACCGTTCCACTCCCCGTATATGACGGCACGTCAGCGGGGGTGGAACGGTTCCGGGCGTTCCGCACCCGCCGCGGTGTCTTGCCTGGTCAGGCCGGGTCTCCCCATGCTGGTGACCGTTCAGCCGACCACGATCATCAGCACTGCCGACGGGGAGCCCGACCATGACCACGAAGACCATCCGCACCGCCGTTGTGACCGCCGCGGTGACGGGTCTGACCCTCGCCTCACTCGCCACCGCCACCGCGGCCGGCCCGGCGCCGAAGTTCCTCTCCGCGGGACAGATGCCCGCAGCCAGCACCCCGTGGGTCGCCGACCCGGTGCAGCAGGGCCTGCCGGAGTACGGCTCCGTGTGCACCGCGGGAGTCGCCCCCGCGGCGGGCACCTCCTACCGGGACTTCCGTACCGACCTGGACACCAACGGCCGCCAGACCACTACCGTGGCCGCCACCGAGGCGAAGGCGAAGGCTCTGGCGACCAAGCTGAAGCAGCGGATCACCGGCTGCCTCGACCGGCTCGCCGTGGAGTACCCGGGCACGATCGGCGAGGCGTTCTACCACGGCGCGATCGCCGTCGAGGAGGGCGCCGACGTCTACAACGTCGACACCTCCCACCCCGAGACCGGCACCGCCGACGCCCGCCTGATCTCCGTGGGCCGCGACGGCCGCACCGTCACCGTCCTGGAGGTCGGCCACCTCGGCTGGACCCTCTCCGAAGAGATCGGCCCGTTCCGCAGCAGCACCCGCACCGCCGTCGCCAAGCTCTACTGATCACCCTGCGTGGTCGTTCGCCGACGCGCTGAGCTGTCGGCTGCCGGCCACATCCGCGCCCCGTCCGGCCACATCCGCGCCGGACGGGGCGCCCCGTCCGGCGCGGATGTGGCCGGACTGTATGGGCCTTAGTTTGGAAGGGGAGAAGGGGGCAGCGGGCAGGTCAGGAGCGATCATGCCGGACATCGACTACGCCGTTCTGTTCCAGGCGTTGCCCAGCCCTTACCTGATCCTCGACCCGCAGCTGGTGATCCTCGACGCCAATGTCGCCTATCAGCGTGTCGCGTCCCTCCGCCGGGACCAGCTACTCGGCCGCTACATCTTCGACGCGTTCCCCGACAACCCCCAGGACCCGGACGCGGACGGGGTCAGGAACCTCTCCGCCTCCTTCGCCCGCGTTCTGGCGAGCGGCGAGCCCGACACCATGGCGCTTCAGCGCTACGACGTCCGGGATCCGCGGCGGGCCGGCCGGTTCACGGAGCACTGGTGGTCACCGGTGAACACACCGGTGATCGACTCGGAGGGCACGGTGACGTACATCATCCACCGTGCCGAGGACGTCACCGCCTTCGTGCGCTCCCGTCGCTTCCGCAACCAGGGCGGCGGGGAGCTGACCCCGCGCGAGGAGGGCATGGAGGCCGAGCTGTACGCCCGCGCCCGCGAGCTGCAACGGCTGAACGAGGAGCTGCGGCTCGCCCACGGCCGGGAGCGGCAGGTCGCCGTCACGCTCCAGGAGGCGATGCTGCACTCGCCGGACCTGGCCCGCCATCCGAACATCGCCGTGCGCTACCTCCCCGCCATCGGCTCGCTGAACGTGTGCGGGGACTGGTACGACACGGTCGATCTCTCCGACTCCCGGTTCGCCGTCGCCGTGGGCGACGTGGTCGGCCACGGACTCCAGGCCGCCACCGTCATGGGCATGCTCCGCAGCGCGCTCTCGGCCGTCAGCCGTACCGTTCCCGGCCCCGCCCAGGCCCTGGAGATCCTCGGTCTGTACGCCCGCTCCCTCGACGGCGCCCTGGCCACCACCGCCGTCACCGCCATGGTGGACGCGCGCAGCCACCTCATCATGTACAGCAGCGCCGGCCATCCACCGCCGGTCCTACTGCACCGCAACGGCAGTTCCGAGCTTCTCGACAAGGCCACGGACCCACCCCTCGGAGCCCGCATCGAGCACGTACTCCGCCCGCAGGCCAGTGTCACCTACGAGGTCGGCGACACCCTCGTCCTCTACACCGACGGTCTGATCGAGCGCCGCGACGAGGACATCGACACCGGCGTGGCCCGCCTCACCTCCGCGCTCAGCACCTGCGCGGAGCTCAGCCCGGAGGTTCTGGCCGACACGCTCCTGGAACGCCTCCACCTCACGGCCGGATCCAGCGACGACATCGCGCTGGTCGTCATCCGCCTGTAACTCCACTGGCCGGGCCCGCAACCGGTGCCGGTTCCGTACCGGCCGCGACCTGGTTGACCGGACGACCGGTGCACCAGGCACACTTCAGGTATCGCACTATTCCGGCCATCAGAAGGATTAGGCATGATCACGCTGACGAAGGAAGACGGTCCCGCCGACCTGGACGGGGTGACGCACCTGTCCATCGGGGTGTCCTGGGACCCGACCGTGGGGAGCAGCGGGGGAGTCCTCGGCAAGCTCCGGCAGAAGGCCGGCACCGACCTCGACCTGATCGCGATCGCGGTGCAGGGCGCGGATCCCGTACGGCTGGCGGGGCTGGACTCCCTGGACCCGCTGGGCAACGGCTCGCTGCTGCACAGCGGCGACAACCAGACGGGAAAGGGGGACGGTGACGACGAGACCGTCACCGTCGAGTTCTCCCGTGTGCCGGGCAACATCACGTCGATCGTGTTCATAGCCGCCGCGTACAAGAAGCGCAGTTCCTTCCAGAACGCGCGCAACATCAGCTTCAAGGTGTACGACGCGACGGGCGGCAGCGTCCAGCAGGTCGCCGACATCTGGCCGAGTCTGCTCAGCAACGACAACGGGTGCCTCGTCGCCAAGGCGGTGCGTGAGGGTGCCGGCTGGAAGCTTCAGGTGATCAACGAGACGGGCAAGATCAAGCAGGGCGACGAGCAGGCCCTGATGCGTTTCGCCGTCAGCAGGTAACGGGCCGGCAGAAGCGCCGGCACCGGGGAGCGTCCCCTGAGCCGTAGCCCGGGGCCCACGGCTCAGGGCGCCCCCGCTTCCCGAGCCCGGTGGGAGGAGAAGTGGCGCGCGCTGGGTACGAGGGCGGCGGCGGCCGGTGCCGCGAAGCAGATCAGCGCGCAGACGGTGAGTACGGGGCGGGGGCCGAAGGTCTCGATCGCCGGGGCGATGAGCGCGAGGCCGACCGGCGCGAGACCGTACGACAGCATGAAGTCCAGCGAGGAGACCCGGGCGAGTTTGTCGGGTGCCACCTCGCGCTGGGTGGCGGTGAACCAGGGGACGTTGAAGAGTTCGATGCCGGCTCCCGCGACGGCGTACGCGGCGACGACGACCGCGGGGTGCACGGGGAAGAGCAGGCTCAGCGGTGCGAAGCCGTAGGCGGCCAGCCCGGCGAGTGCGGCCCAGCCCTGGGATGGCGGGCGCCAGCGGGCGATGAGCAGCGCGGCTGCGAGGGCTCCGGCGGTGTACGCGGTGGTGGCCGCGGCGAGGACCACGCCCGTTTCGTACCGGTCCCTGCTGACCAGGGGCAGCGCGACACCGGTGGCGGAGTAGCCCGTGGCGATGACGGCGGTGAGCGCGGCGAGCGTGGCGATGAACCACGGGTGCCTGCGCGCCTCGCGTACCCCGTCCGCGAACTCCGCCAGGAACGAAGGACGTTGAGGCGCGGGCACGGCGGCGGGCGCGCCGCCGGGGGCGCCGTTCGCGCCGCGACCGGGGGCGAGCGCCGCGAGGAGCCAGAGCGCGCCGATGCCCAGGAGCAGTGCCCCGGTGCCGAGAACGACCGCGAGCAGGGCGGTGAGGGCCGGGCCCGCGAGGGTGCTGACGCGGACGGAGAGCGTCATGGCAGCGTTGGCCTGCTGCCTGCGCCCGGCGTCGACGACTTCCGCCGTGAGCGCCTGGAACGCGGGCCGGCAGGCGCCCTGCCCGGCTCCGGCGAGGGCGGCGGCGAGCGCCATCAGGGCGATCGAGCGTCCCAGTCCGGCGGCCAGCAGCGGGGCGGAGGCCGCGGCCACCAGCCCTGACCACAGGACGACTCCGCGCCGGGAGTGCCGGTCCGCCAGCACGCCGCCCACGGGGACCGCCGCGAGGAATCCGACGGTGCGGGCGGCCAGGAGCAGGCCGAGGGCGGCGGGGGACAGTGTCCGGTCGAGCACGGCGAGGCCGAGAACGAACGGCAGCGCCCAGGTGGCGAGCCCCGAAGCGGTGGCGCCCGACCACAGCCGCAGGAAGGCGGTGTCCCGCAGCACGGAACGCGCGGGCGGCGGGGCGGACTTGGCGATCTCTGTCGTGCGGGGTGCGGTCGGCACGGTGTGACGCTCCTGACATCGGGGGCCGGCTGATACGGCTCCGCCACCGTCAAGTGCCCGTGGTGCGGGGCCCCGTGACGTGCGGGACGGGCCTCGCGAGGTGCGGGACGGCGGCGGAGTACGGAACGGCGTGGCCGCCCGCGGCTGTTCAAGGGTAGCAAGATGAAAATGATTATCGTTATAGTTCTGTCCGGCTCGCCCTTCCCCGCCCGGGGCCTGGCCATATCTGTCCCCTCTCGCACCGGAGGACCCGATGGACGCGACAGCGACCGGACCCGCACTGCTGGAACAACTCCCGCCGCCTCTCCCCGCAGCGCGGATCATCGCGCTCAACCGGCCGAGGACCGACCCGCACACCACCCGCGCCTACACCTGGGAGGGCTGGGACTTCGAGGCCCCGCCGGGCGTCTTCCTGCCGGGCGCGACCAGCCGGATGATCCACGAGCGGCTGCTGGACGGCCGGATCGAGGTGCGCGGGCGCCGATACGGGGCCATGGGCGCCGGGTTGGGGGTCGAGGCCGTCGCCGCCGGTGTCCGCGGGGCCCGGGAGATCTACGCGATGGACGTCCACGCCGAGAGCGTGGACACCACCGCCCGCCACTACCGGCGGCTGGTCGGCGCCCGCGAGGGCACCGCCTTCGTCCCCGTGGTGGGCGACATGTTCGACGGCCTGGCCCCGGACGTACGACTGGACGTCATCACGTTCAACCCGCCTGCGGTCAGCCGGCGAGTCAGCGACGACCCGGCCGTGGTGCGCAACGTCTGCGCGGGGGCGCCCCTCGTGGCGCGGTTCTTCACCCGGATCCGCGACCGGGATCTGCTCGCCGACGGCGGCGAGGTCTTCCTCGTCGTCTCCAACACCGCCGATCTGCGCACGATCGTGGGCGACGCCCTGGACCTTGGATTCACCGCGGAGATCGACCATCTGCACGACTGGCGGGACGGCGTCCTGACCTTCCTGTTCCGGCTGACGCGGG
>NZ_JAAPBF010000196.1 GCF_022695985.1 Streptomyces sp. NP-1717
CGGTCGCCAGGATGGACCCATGGCCTTCTCACCTCGTCTGGCCGCGCTGGCGGCCGTCGTCGCCGTCCCGCTCGGCATCGCCGCGACCAGTTACGCTATGACCGACAGTCCCGAGGCGCCCAAGGTGCCCCCCGGCATACAGCTCGACAGCTCGCCGAGCGATACGCGGAGCGGCACACCGGACGACCGACGGAGCACCGGACCCGCGGCTTCGCCCACCGGCACGCCGACGGGCCCGCCCACCGGCTCGCCCGGCGAGACACCTGGCGACGCCGTCGTACCCGGTCCTTCGGCCGCCGACGGTGACGACGACGATGACGACGACTTCGGTGATGACGGTTGACGTTCCGAGGATCTCCGCCCGGGTGCGGATCCTGCTCTGGCTGCTGGTGGTGATGACCATCGCCCTCGGGGCCGTGGCCGTCACCGTCCGCTCGATCCTCCACCGGGATGTGGAACACCGCACAAGCCAGTTGCTGTCCCAGGAGACCGGCGAGTTCGCCAACTTCGTGGAGCAGGGCGTCGACCCGGACACCGGCCGCGGTTTCGGCGACCCGCGCAAACTGCTCCAGACCTTTCTGCGGCGGCAGTACGCCGACCCCGACGAGGAACTGCTGGGTCTGCCCCGCTCGTCCGTCAGCGGACGCGACGTCATCCGGCAGCGCCGTGACTTCCCCGACCACATGGCCCTGTGGCGGGACGACCGGGCGCTGTCCCGGATCATCGCCTCCAAGGACTCCTCCGGCACACTGCACCGCTCGCAGGGAGAGCTGCGCTGGCCAAGGTCACCATCCGGCCGCTGGGTGACGATCCCCCCGGCGCGTTCGTCGTCGCCTTCCACGCGGACCGTGAGCGGGCCGTCGCCGACAAGACGTTCTGGACGCTGATCGTCCTGTCGGGCATGGCGCTGGTGCTGGTGAGCGGCATCGGCTGGGCCGTCGCCGGCCACATCCTGGCGCCCGTCCGCGTTGTACGGAAGACGGCCGCGGAGCTGACGGAGCGGGACCTCACCCGCCGTATCCCCGTGGAGGGGCGGGACGACATCGCGGCGCTCGCCGAGACGTTCAACGGCATGCTCGACCGGCTGGAGCAGGCGTTCGCCGCCCAGCGGGTGTTCGTGGACGACGCGGGCCACGAACTGCGCACCCCGATCACGATCGTGCGCGGGCATCTGGAGCTGATGGGCGACGACCCGGCCGACCGCGAGGAGACGATACGTCTGGTCACGGACGAACTCGACCGGATGAGCCGTATCGTCGAGGACCTGCTCCTGCTCGCGAAGGCCGAGCGGCCCGACTTCGTACGGCCCGAACCGGTCCAGCTCGCGGAGCTGACCGCGGACGTCTTCGTCAAGGCGCGGACGCTGGGGGAGCGGGAGTGGCTGCTCGACACGGTCGCCGACCGCGAGGCACCGCTGGACCCGCAGCGCATCACCCAGGCGATGGTCCAACTCGCCCAGAACGCCGTCCAGCACACGGTGCCCGGCCAGCGCATACG
Source organism: Streptomyces sp. NP-1717 (assembly GCF_022695985.1). Lineage (GTDB taxonomy): Bacteria > Actinomycetota > Actinomycetes > Streptomycetales > Streptomycetaceae > Streptomyces. The sequence continues at coordinate 1,498 of NZ_JAAPBF010000196.1, forward strand.
CGTCGGTTCGCAGACTCACGGTGACCGGATCGAGCTGTACGTCGCCGACAACGGCCCCGGGATCCCGCCGCAGGACGCCGAGGTGATCTTCGAGCGGTTCCGGCGCGGCACCGCCCGCCGGGGCGCCCGTACCAGCGGCGCCGGACTCGGACTGGCCATCGTCAAGGCGATCGCGGAAGGCCACCACGGCCGGGTCGAACTGCGCCGTACCGACGGCGGCGGCGCCACCTTCGTACTCATCCTGGAGACGGGCTCATGAATCGCATTCTGATCGCCGAGGACGAGGCGCGGATCGCCTCCTTCGTGGAGAAGGGCCTGCGGGCCAACGGCTTCACCACCGTCGTCGCCGACGACGGGGACTCCGCTCTGCACCACGCCGTGTCCGGCGGATTCGACCTGGTGCTTCTCGACATCGGTCTGCCGGGGCGGGACGGATTCACCGTCCTGCGGGAGATGCGCGAGGCCCGCGTCACGCTGCCCGTCATCGTTCTGACGGCCAGGGACTCCGTACGCGACACCGTGGCCGGACTCGAAGGCGGCGCCGACGACTGGATGACGAAACCCTTCCGCTTCGAGGAACTGCTGGCCAGGGTGCGGCTGCGGTTGCGCACCGCGGCGCGGGCGCCGGAGGTCACCATGCTGCGAAGCGGCAGCCTCAGCCTCGACCTGAGGACGCGGCGGGCACGGGCCGACGAGCGGACCGTGGACCTGACGGCGCGTGAGTTCGTGCTGCTGGAGATGTTCCTGCGCCACCCCGGCCAGGTGCTGTCGCGCGAACAGATCCTCTCCCACGTCTGGGGCTACGACTTCGACCCCGGCTCCAACATCGTGGACGTCTATGTCCGCGCCCTGCGGAGGAAGTTGGGCGCCGAGCGGCTGGAGACGATCCGGGGCATGGGCTACCGCATGCCCTGAACGGGCCTGTTGCCCACAAGGGCACCCGGGTACCGCCGCTGATGCGCCGCGACATGCCGAACACCCGACGTCACAGGGCGCGCCCCGCCCCGTCGGCGGTCGCCGCCGCGGGCGGAGTCGCCACGGGCGCCCGCCACCGCCGAGGACCGGCGACCGGACCGAGTCCGGTGCGACGACTCGACCACGATCCCGAGGCCGACCGGCGTCCGGAGGGCCTTCGCGGACCCGGTGCCGTGACTGAACGCCCGCCGGTGCGCGTCCGGGGCCGGCCCGCTCAGTCACGGCGCATCCGCTGGTCGGCGGGTGCGGCGGTCAGATGAAGCGTCTTTCACCCAAGGCTCATTCGGACCTCACGGCCCGCCCCCAGGCTGATCGTCGTGTCCCTCACTCTCCGACAGTCCGTCAGCCTCGGCGCCGTACTCGGCCTCTGCGTCCTGCTCGCCCTGCCCGGCGGACTCCTCTCCGGCCTCGGCGGCGACGCGCGGCTCACGCTCGTCGTCTTCACCCTCGCCACGTACACCTGGATCGCCACCTCGGTGGACGACACCTATGTCGCGCTCGGCGCCGGACTCGCGCTGACGGCGACCGGGGTGATCAGCAGCGAGACGCTCTTCGCCACCCTCGGTGACGAGACGGTGTGGCTGCTGATCTGCGCGTTCGTCCTGGCCGCCGCCGTCACCAAGACCGGACTCGCCGGCCGCGCCGCCGCGTTCCTGGTCGGCGGGGCAGGCACCGTACGGCAGTTGGTGCATCTGACCACCGCCGGTCTCGTCGTCACCGCCTTCGCCGTGCCCGCGACCTCCGGCCGCGCCGCCCTCGCCCTGCCGGTCTTCCTGGCGCTCGCCAAGGCGCTCGCCGACCGGACCCGGCTGGTGGTGATGCTGGCCCTCCTCTTCCCGACGGTGATCCTGCTCTCCGCCGTCGCCACGCTGATCGGCGCGGGCGCCCATCTGATCACCGTCGGGGTGCTGTGGGAGCAGACGGGGGAGGAGCTGAGCTTCGTCACCTGGCTGATCCTCGGGCTGCCGCTCGCCGTGGTCTCCTCCCATCTGGCCGCCGAACTGGTGCTCCTGACGACGACCCGGCGGGCCGACCGGACGGGACCCGTCCGGATCACCACCAAGGAGATCCAGGAGCACTCGGAGTCCCCGGTGGAGGGGCCGCTCACCCCGCCGGAGGCGCGGTGCCTCCTCCTGCTCGGCACCGTCGTGCTGCTGTGGTGCAGCGAACCGCTGCACGGGGTGTCGCCCGCGCTGGTCGCGCTCATCGGAGCCGTCGTCGCCGCCTCGCCGGCACTGGGCACCGTGGGCCTCAAGGACGGTCTGCGGACGGTGCCCTGGCCGCTGCTGCTGTTCATGGCCGCCACCATGGCGATGGGCATAGCACTCTCCGAATCGGGGGCGGCCGACTGGCTGGTGGGCTGGGTGCCCGGAGGTTCGGCGATGCCGCCGTGGATGTTCCTCGCCGGTGTGGTCGTGATCAGTACGGCGGCCCACCTGGCGCTCCAGTCCCGTTCCGCCAGGTCCTCCGTACTGGTCCCGCTGGTGGTCGCCGCCGCCCTGGCCGCCGGCGTCAACCCGGTCGCCGCCGCGTTCGCCTCGACCGCCGCCGCCGGCTTCTGCCACACACTGCCCGCCTCCGCCAAGCCCGTCGCGCTCTTCGCGGACCTGCCGGGCACACCCACGTACACCCCGCGCGATCTGCTGCGGCTCTCGGCCCTGCTCGCGCCCCTCACCGCGGCCCTCGTGCTGCTCTTCGCCCTCGCCGTCTGGCCACTGCTCGGCGTGCCCGTCCACCTGGAGACCCAGCCATGAGCTACCGCATCGTCATCGCCCCCAGTGGGTTCAAGGAGTCACTCTCCGCGGCTCAGGTGGCCGAGTCCATCGCCGAAGGCGTTCTGAGGGTGATCCCCGACGCCGACATCGATCTGATCCCGCTGGTCGACGGGGGAGAGGGTACGGCGGAGGCGCTGGCCCTCGCCAGCGGCGGCCGGCTGGTGCCGTGCACCGCGACCGGCCCGGTCGGGCTGCCCGTCCCCACCCACTTCGCCCTGCTCGGTGAGAGCGGCCCCGGCCCCGTCACCGCCGTCGTGGAGATGGCCGCGGTCGCCGGTCTCTCCCTCGTACCCGCCGATCTGCGCGATCCGGGCAGCACCACCACGTACGGCGTGGGCGAGCTGATCCGCGCCGCCCTGGACCGGGGTGCCCGGCGCGTACTCGTCGGCTGCGGGGACTCCGGCACATCGGACGGCGGCGCCGGGGCGCTCCAGGCGCTGGGCGCCCGGCTGACGGACCACCACGGCCGCGAACTCGCGCCGGGCGGCGCGGCGCTCGGGGAACTGGTCCGCGTCGACACGTCGGGGCTGGACCGGCGCCTCGCCGCCACGGAACTCCTCGTGGCCTGCAACCCCTTCAACGTGCTGTGCGGCGCGCAGGGCGTGGCGCGCGTGTTCGGCCCGCAGAAGGGCGCGAGTCCGGCCGATGTGGAGGTGCTGTCGGCGGCGCTGGAGCGCTGGGCGGCCGTCCTCACCCGCGATCTGTCCCCCCGGATCGATCTGCGGACGGCTCCCGGCACCGGCGCGTCCGGCGGACTGGGAGCCGGGCTGGCCGCCGTGGGGGCGCGGCTGCTGCCCCGCTTCGACGTCCTGCTCGACCGGCTCGACCTCGATGCCAGACTGGCGCGGGCCGATCTGGTGATCACGGCCGAGGGGGCGCTGGACCACCAGACCGTACGCGGCAAGATCCCCGCCGAGGTCGCGAGCAGGGCCCATGCCGCCGGAGTCCCGGTGTTCGTGCTCGCGGGCACGATCGGGCCGGGCGCGCACATGGTGCGGGCGATCGGCGTCGACGCGTACAGCGCGATCCTGCCCGCCCCGATGTCGCTGCCCGAAGCGATCGAGGGGAGCAGGGAGATCCTCGCCGATGCCACGGAACGCTCCCTGCGGATCGTCGCGCTGGGCACCCGGCTGGCCGTACGGGCGGCGTGAGCGGTTCCCGGACGGCCGGCCGCACCCGGCCGTGGGCCGGTCGTGCCACGCCCCGGCCGACGGTGGCGGGTGCCGGGCCGCCGGCGGTCAGCTGTCCTGAAGCACTCCGAGGACGTTGCCGTCGGGGTCGGTGAAGGTCGCCACCAGGCGGCCGCCACCGACGTCGTGCGCGGGCTCCTTCACCGTGGCACCCGCGGCGGTCACCTCGGCCAGCTTCGCCTCGATGTCCGCGACGTGCCAGTACGTCACCGGAGACGCCATGTCCCGCGGCCCACCGCGCGGCACCAGGCCGATGTGCTGGCCCGCCGCGTCGAATCCGACGTAGTAGGGCGCGTCGGCCACCGGCTCCACGCCGAGCAGGGCGGCATAGACGGCCTTGGCCTTCGCCAGGTCGGAGACGGGGTGCAGGACGGTCTTGATTCCCTGGGTGGACGAGTCGGTCATGGCGGGTCGCTCCTGAGGTCGAAAGGAATGGTCGCTTTTGGGGCACTCTGTCCGGTGATCCCCGTGTCGATCACGTTAGTCCGGCCCGCCCGGCGGGGCTTCTTCATTCCTGACCTGTCCGGCGCTCACCCGCCTGACCGGTCGGACCGCCGGACCAGGCCGCCGGAGACCGGCGTGGTGCCGAGGGCGCCGGCGCCGTCCTCGTGGCGCAGTACCCAGTCGTCCAGGTCGCGCGCTGCTTCCAGCGGCTCCTCCGCCAGATAGGCCCGCCACCAACTCGCCTCGCCACACGCCCCGTCGGACCCTTCCCTGAAGCAGACCTCGGCCACCGCGAACCGCGCCCGCGCGGCTTGTGCCGATACGCCGAGGGTGTCGCCGACGAGTTGCCAGTCGGCGCCGCCCACCCGCTCGAACACGGCGGCGGCTTCGAAGAGCCGCCGTGCCGCCGCGAGTACGCGCGCCGCGTCGGCCAGCGTCGAGCCCCCGGACCGGGCGGTGCCGTCCGGGCTCAGTTCGTGCGCGCCGATCGGAACGGCCGCGCGGGCGAGGTCGGCCAGTTCGTACGCGGCGAAGGCCACCTCCAGCCTGGCGCGCGACGCGTCCGTGTACGGCGCCCCCGGGTCGCCTTCCGCCATGTCGGTCAGCCTCGCAGGAAGTAGAGGACGGTCATGGAGACGGCGATGGTCAGGATGGTCCCGCGCAGCAGCCGGGCCGGGAGCCGGCGCGCGAGGTGGGCGCCGGCGAACCCGCCGATCACCGCGCCGACCAGCATGGCCACGAGCACGGCCGGAGTACGCAGGGCGTCCGACGCGAACAGGAACAGCACGGCCGCGCTGAGATTGAGGGCCGCGAGCTGCGCGATCCGCATCGGGTTGCCCGCCGCCGCGTCGAGACCGAGGCCGATGCTCCAGAAGGCCAGCATCATGATGCCTACGGCACCGCCGAAGTATCCGCCGTAGACGGCGACGAGGAACTGGGCGACCAGGACGGTGCGCGGGCTCAGGGCGACCGAGCCGTCGACCGCCGTGCGCCGGGTGCTCAGGGCGCGGGAGAGGGGGCGGCCGAAGGCGAGGAGCGCGGTGGCGAAAGCGAGCAGCCACGGCACCGCCGCGCTGAACGACGCCGACGGAAGCACCAGCAGCAGACCCGCGCCGAGCGCGCCGCCGATCACACTCGTCGTGGTCAGCGCCGGCGTGGACGTCCCCCCGACCGGAGCCAGTTCGCGCCGGTAGACCCAGGCGCCGGCCAGTGCCCCCGGCAGCAGCGCGACGGTCGACGACGCGTTGGCCGTCACCGGCGACAGCCCGGTCGCGACCAGGGCGGGCAGCGCCACGAACGTACCGCCGCCGCCCACGGCGTTCAGCGTTCCGGCGACGACGCCGACCAGCAGGACGCCGGCCAGCAGGACGAGCGATGTCTCTGGCACCCGTCGAGCATCGCTCCGTGCCCGGTGGACGCACAATGCGCCATTGCTGTACCCAGCCTAAGCCTGCGCCATAGGCTGAGACGCATGCGCTACGACTTGGACGACCTGCGGCTCTTCCTCGGCATCATGGCGGAAGGCTCGATCACGGGCGGCGCCCGCCGGACGCATCTGAGCCTGCCCTCGGCCAGTGCCAGGGTGCGCGCGCTGGAGCAGACCGCGGGTGTGGAACTCCTGATCCGCGGCCGGCGCGGCGTACGGCCCACTCCGGCGGGGACGACACTGGCCCGCCACGCGCGTGATGTCCTCGCCCAGACGGCGCGGCTCGAAGGCGCGGTCGCGAGCTACACCCGGTCCCCGGCCACCCCGCTGACCCTCTACTGCGGTGGCTCGGCCATTCAGGGATTCGTGCCGCGGGCACTCGTCTCGTTCCTCCGCGCGCACCCGGACGTCGATGTGAGGGTCTTCGAGAGCCGCACCCCACAGACCGTGCGCACGCTCGCCGACGGCGGCGCGGACCTGGGGATCGTCATCGACGACGAGGAGGCCCGCGACAGCGGCCTCACCATGCGGCCGCTCGGTGACGACTCCCTCGTCGTGGTCGGCCAGGCCGGTGGGATCCTCGCCGGACGCACCGGGCTGACGTACAGCGAGGTCGCCGAACACCCACTCGTCGGACTCGACGCGGACTCCTCGCTGCGGCGCTGGATCGAGAAGAACCTGGGCCCGCACGCGCCGGTGGTGCGCTACCGCACCACGGTCGCCGGGCTCAACATCCTCGTCGCTCTCGCCGCCGCCGGGGTGGGGCTCGCCGTCGTGCCGCGCCGCGCCGTCGACCCCGGCCGGGGACTCGACGTGTGCGAGCTGCTGGAGCCCTGGTCGCGGCGGCTCCACCTGCTGGCCTGGGGGGCGAAGGCGGACACCTCACCGACGGGCACGGCCACGGCCGCGCTCGCCGGCCATCTGCGGCGGGCGGCACTCTCCGAGCCCTCCTCCTACCCGGAGGAGACGATGGGAAAGGGCGCCTGACGGGCGGAGTCCGTCAGGCGCCCCGGTTCTCGACCGACGACGACCGGACCGGCTTCGGGGCCGGCGGCATCGTGGTGGAACACCCCGCCGCCGACGTCTCGGCGGTGAGAAGATCGTGGCTTCCCGGTGCGAGGTCCGTCAAGGGCTTTGAACGTTCCAACCGAGGCTTTTTAACGCTCCAACCGGCCTCCGCGTATGGCTAACTGACGGCACGTCATGAGATGTCATGAGACCGGGAGTTCTGTCGTGGTTGGGTGCGGTCGCTAAGGAGCGGGGTCCTTCAGGGAACGGGCGAAGCGGGAGAGCGTCCGGAAGTCGTCCTCGCGCAGACCGATCCGGGGATCGACATGGTGCAGCAGCCCGGGCCCTCGATGGTGGGCGCTCACGTACTCCTGGTCCAGGGGGCTCTGTTCGTCGTCCACCCAGGCGAAGGGGCGGCCGTCCGCGTGGTCGACCAGGGGGACGGTCTTCCAGTGGACTCCGTCGGGTCGCTCGCGGAACAAGGCGTCACCGAAGTCGACGAAGGGGAGTTCGGGCAGGCCGAGCACCGGGCCGATCCACCGGTTGGCGTCGTCCATCCATGTGGTGGCCCAGCACAGCTCGTAGCCGAGCCGCAGCAGGGCCCGCCCGTGGTCCGGGTTGAGCCAGACCCGAAGGGGGCGCAGCCGGGACGAGAGCCCTCGGGGTTCCTCGGACGGTCCGCGGTTCCAGGGCACTCGCAGGGTGGTGTAGCCGTCGGGACGCCTCTCGGGCTGAGCGGCGTACGGATTGAGCGGCCCGTCGACGTCGAGGAAGAGCAGTGGGCGGTGCACGGTCGAAAGCGTAGCCGTGCGGGTCACCCGGGAGCGGATACGAGTGCGGGCACGGCGGCGGGGCCACGGAGAGAAACCTCTCCGTGGCCCCGAGCCCGCCCGAGCGCCGGTCTAGAAGTAGTGCTTGCGCCCGCCGACCGCGCGGCCGGTCGCGCCGAGAATCCACAGGACCGCGCCGGCCACGACGAGTACGCCGCCGACCGTCGTCAGCAGGGAGACGCCGACGAGCATGCCGATGATGAGCAGAATGAGACCAAGGACGATCATGGCTGTTCCCTAACTTCTGGATGTTTGATGGCGTGCGGACCTCGCCTGCGCGGCGGCGCCGCCCCCGGGGCCCGCGAGCTCGTCAGCTCCGGCCGGGTGGCCCGTGAGCTCGTCAGCTCGGGCCGGGTGAGATCTGTGACGACCGCGTGAGCGTGGCCGCCGGTTCCTGTTCGTTCGGTGTTGGTTCGGTGTCGTTCGACCATCGTGTGCCCTGCCTTCGGCGACCAATGCATGCTCCGTCCATCTGCTCGCACGAGGGCGATATCCTCCGGTCCATGCCGACACCTGACCCTTCGGCCCATCGCGGCCTCCTCACCGAGCGCATCGCCCGTCAGCTGGAGCACGACATCCGGTCCGGGGACATCGCCGTCGGCACGAAGCTGCCCTCCGAGCGGGAGCTGTCCGCCCAGTTCGGGTCCAGCAGGAACGTCGTGCGCGAGGTGCTGCGGCGGCTGGAGGCCCAGCATCTGATCGAGGTGGCCCCCGGGCGGGGTTCCTTCGTACTGGAGCAGAGCTCCGGGCAGGCCCGGGGGTACGACGCCCTGTACCGGGCCGGCCGGCCCACGGTGCGGCAGCTCATCGAGGCCCGGCTGCCGCTGGAGGTCGAGACGGTGCGGCTCGCAACGGAGCGGGCGAGCGCCGAGGACGTCGAGATGATGCGGGCCGCCGTGAACGCGCTGGAGTCCGCGACCGACGTCGTCGTCAAGGCGCAGGCGGACATGGAGTTCCATGACGCCGTCGCGACCGCCAGCGGCAATCCCGTACTGCGGATCATGCTCTCCTCGATCAGCGGGATGATGTTCGAGATGATGCTCCGCTCGAACTCCGATCCCTCGATCGCCGAGCCCGGAGTCCCGCACCACCCCGAGATCTTCGAGGCGATCGAGGCCCGTGACGTCGAGCTGGCCTGCGAGCGGATGCGCGCCCACCTCATGCTCGGCCTGCGCACCTACGGTGCGGATCTCGACATCCCGGTCAATGTGATGGCCCAGCACCACATCGACGCGCTGCTGGCCGAGTCGGAGGGACGCCGGGGCGGCAACCGGTCCGAACCCTCCGCCGGCCCTCGCTAGGACGTGTCCGCGAAGTCCTGCCCGGCCCGCGACGCCTGGTGCGGCGGCCTCGCCGTGTTGTCGTACCCGGCCGAGTACGGCTGGGCCGGCCACAACGCTGGTCCTGCTGCGCCTTGGGGCGCTCCGCACCGGACGCCGCGAACCCTGGCCCTGCGGGCGGACGGCGCTACTTTGAAGACAGGCCCCTGGGCCGCGCCTGACACATCCCGCCTGGCCGGCGGCGGCCGGCACAGCGCTCCGCCGCGTTGTCGTCAGCCGGCCGAGTAGGCCCGGTATGTTTTTAGCGGGGTGAAGTAGAGCCGGTGGGGCGGTGGTTTTGGGAACCGCTGGTTCGGCGGTGTGAATGGGAGCCACCTGGTGTGATGGTGTGCGACATGCCGCCGATGGAGTAATCGAGGTTTTGGGCTGTTTGGCCGCTCACGCTGTGGTCGTTGATCACGGTCGTGTCAGGAGACCCGTGTGTACAGGTCGCGTGAGTGGATTTTTGAGCGGATCCGCCGGGACCGGCGTTTGGACCCTGCGGTGTCGGGGCGGGCGCTGGCCCTGCGGTACCGGGTGTCGCGGAACACGGTGGCGAAGGAGGGGCGCCGTCACCTGGAGGGGACGGCGCCGCAGGCCAAGCGGCCCGGTGAGGAGGCCGAGGTCGATTTCGCGGATGTGTGGCTGGACCTGGCCGGGCAGCGGCGCAAGTGTGTGTTGTTCACGCTGCGGATGTCGTACTCGGGCAAGGCTGTCCACCGGGTCTACGCCACGGCCTCGCAGGAGGCGTTCTTCGAGGGCCACGTTGAGGCGTTCGAGATGCTGGGTGGGGTGCCGGCGGTCCACATCCGGTATGACAACCTCAAGCCGGCGGTGAAGCTGGTGCTGTTCGGCCGCTCGCGCACGGAGTCGGCGCGGTGGGCGGCGTTCCGATCGTGGTACGGCTTCTCGGCGTTCTACTGCACGCCGGGTGGGGAAGGCGCCCATGAGAAGGGCGGGGTGGAGCACGAGGGCGGCCGGTTCCGCCGCAAGCATCTGGTCCCGCCGCCTCGGGTGGAGTCCCTGGCGGAGCTCAATGAGCGGCTGGCGGCCATCGACGCGGCCGAAGACGCCCGGCATGTCCACGGCCGGCCCACCTCGATCGGGTTCGACTTCGAGCAGGAACGGGAACTGCTGGGTGCGCTGTCAGTGGACGGCTACGACTGCGGGATCGACCTGACGCCGGTGGTGCACCGCAACGGCCGGGTCACGGTCCGGCAGTGCTACTACTCGGTGCCCGCGAAGTTCATCGGCACGAAGGTGCGGGTGAGGCACCGGCAAGTCGCACCTGCTGACCGGGGTGGGCACGGCGATCGCAGAAGCCGGTCTCACCGTCCGCTACACCACTACCTCAGCGCTGGTGAACGAGCTCGCCGAGGCAGACGCCGGGCGCCGTCTGTCCTCCGTGATCGCCCGGTACAGCAAAGTCGATCTTCTGTGTCTGGACGAGTTCGGCTACCTCAACCTGGACAAGAAGGGTGCGAAGCTGCTCTTCCAGATCTTCACAGAACGCGAGGAGTGCAAGGCGACCGCGGTGGCCACCAACTCCCCGTTCGCCGAGTGGGACAAGACCTTCGGCGACCCCAGGCTCTGCGCGGCCATCGCCGACCGGATCACCTTCCGCTGCACGCTCATCCAGACGGGCACCGACTTCTACCGCTTCCAGGCCACCGAAGCCGGCCGTCAGGCCACAACCACACGGTGATACCCGCTCTCCTCCCTTGCCGTCCTGAGCGGCTTCGAAAGGGAGCCGAGGCCAGTGGTGGACAGATGAAGGAAAAGGCGCCAGTGACTGAGCATGACATGACCGTCGAGGGGCTGCTGGCAGCGGTGGAACAGGCGCCACCAGTAGATTCCGTCGCAGTGGTCGCCCAGGCCCTTGCCAGGCAGATGGATGCCCGCGAGGTCCGCTTCTGGATCATCGACTTCACCGGCGACGTCCTGCTGTCGCTACCGGTGGCCGATGACACGGAAGGCGAAGGCGGGGAACAACACCACATCGACCTTCGCGGCACCCTCCACGAGCAGGTGATCCGCTCCCAGCAGCTGCACATCACCGAGACCCCCGAACCGGTGAGCGGATATCGGGTGCTGGCACCGGTGACCACCCAGGGAGATGCCATCGGCATCCTGGAAGTGACCACAACCATCGAGCTCAGCCCACGTCACAGCCACCAGATCGCGCAGGCCGCCCAAGCCCTGGCCTACGTCGTCACCTCCAACCGGCGCTTCACCGACCTCTACGAATGGGGCCGGCGCAGCATCCCGCCCACCCTGGCCGCTGAAATCCAGCACAACCTTCTCCCACAGGCTCTGTCCTGCGAAGCCGGGCCGGTCACTTTCGCCGGCGCCCTCCAGCCGACCCACGACATCTCCGGCGACACCTTCGACTACAGCCTGGACCGGCACACCCTGCACGTCTCCATCACCGATGCCGTGGGCCACCACACCTACGCCGCACTGCTGGCCACGCTCATCGTCGGCTCCCTGCGCAACACCCGGCGCGCCCGGGCCCCTCTGGCCGAGCAGGCCCGGGCAGCACACCAGGCCGTCCTGGACTACGGGCAAGACGCCACCGTCACCGGCCAACTCCTGAACATCAACCTGTCCACCGGCCACGCCCTGTTCGTCAACGCCGGCCACCCCTGGCCACTGCGACTGCGCAACGGCCGGGTCAGTGAGATCCAACCGGAAGTGGACCTGCCCTTCGGCGCACCCTGGGACGGCCACTACCGCGTGCAGAACCTGGACCTGACCCCCGGAGACCGACTGGTGCTGATCACCGACGGAATGACCGAACGCAACACCACCGCCCTGGACCTACCCGCCCGCATCAAAGCCGACGCCGCCCTACACCCCCGCGAAGCCGTCCGCTCCCTCATGCGCGCCCTCCACCAAGCCACCGAAGGAAACCTGCTGGACGACGCCACCGTCATCTGCCTGGACTGGCACGGCACCAGCTCCAGCCAGCACACCAGCACGACCAGCGCCCACACCTCCCCAAACCACCACTGACGCACACCAACACGAACACCACCCCAGCCCGCTCCCAGCACACAGAGTCGGGCCCCCTGGCACGCGCCTGTCAGGGACACGAACCAAAGGGCCCGGGGACCACAAGGTATCGAGACCGACGACCACGCCAACGCGAACACGCTCGCCCGCGTCCTCACAGACAGACATCACCCGATAGGGGTGGCTCCCCATCCCGCCGCCGATCATGATCCGCGGTGCTGTCCATCTCGTGCACAAACGCAGCAACCTGGCTC
>NZ_JAAPBF010000197.1 GCF_022695985.1 Streptomyces sp. NP-1717
CGTGGGTGGTGCGGGCGCACGCGGGGAAGTGGTGGTGCGGGAGAGGGCCTCGCGGGCCCCGCTCAGGCGTCCAGCCACTCCTTGACGAAAGCGGCGATACGGGAGACGGCCGTGTCCACGACAGCCTGCCCGGCGGCGGCGGTCGCCCGGCGCGGGTCGCCGAGGACACCGTTGGGGGTGAGGCGGTCGTAGCCCACCGTGAGCGCGGGGTGACCGCGCCGGGAGAGCCGGGAGAGCGGATCGAGATCGGCGGTGGCCGTCGGTCCGGAGGTGAGCAGGTCGGTGCGCACGAGATGGGGCGCGAGGTGCAGCATCTGAGCCGTCTCGGCCTCACCGCTGTGTCCGTGCACTTCGCCGACGCGCATGTCCGCCACCGCGTCGGGGGCCAGCGTGGTGAGCGGCGTCCACGCGAACTGGAGGTCGGGGCGGGTGACGAGGAGGTCCTGCGCGACGGTGCCCAGGGTGGCGTTGTTGCCGCCGTGGCCGGTCACGACGAGGATCTTCCGCCAGCCGTGCCGGTACAGGCTGTCGACGTACTCGCGGACGACGGCGGCGAACGTCGTGGTGGTGAGGGTCACCGTCCCGGCGAACGCCAGATGGTGCGGGGACACCCCGACGGGCAGGGACGGGCCGATCACCGCGCGACCGCCGAGTCCGGCGGCCACGAGGTCCGCCACCGCCTCCGCGCGGATGGTGTCGGTGGCCATGGGCATCCCCGGGCCGTGCTGCTCGAAGGCGCCGGCCGGCAGGATCACCACCGGGCTCGACGTCACGGCGTCGGCCGCCTCGACCGTCGTCATCTCGGCGAGCCGGGTGGGCGGTCCGGACGGCGGAAGGTGCGGGAGGGGCTGTTCGGAGCTCACTTCTGTGTGCCTTCCTGGAGCGTGGCCGCGGTGACCGGGGCGGCCGGGGCGTCGCGGTCCTCGTCGCCGCCGTCGTTCTCCGGCTCCTCCGCCGGGAAGTCGGCGGCGAGGACGGCCTCGCGGATCGCCACCAGGTGCGTACGGGTCAGCCGCTCGGCCGCAGCCGCGTCACCGTCCCGTACGGCGTCGAGGATCTCCAGATGCTCGGCGTGGTCGCGGGCCCGGTCGTTGTAGCGGTGCCGGATCTCCACCTGGTCGTGGGCGCGGACCTGGAGCAGTGCCTCGACGGCCTCGCGGAGCAGGGTGTTGCCGCTGGCCGCGGCGAGTGCCACGTGGAAGTGCACCGCGCGCCGCAGGGATTCCTCCGGCGGATGCAGCGCGTTGGACGCCGCCGACTCCAGCTCCCGTACGGCTTCGGCCATCCGCACGTTGGCCGCCGCGGCGGCGACCGCCGGTTCGAGTACGAGCCGGGCCTCGACCAACTCCAGCACCGAGGCGCGGGTACTGCGCGGCAGATGCGGGTTGGCCATCAGCCTGCGCCCGATACCCGGGCCCACGTACGTGCCGGAACCGTGCCGGAACTCCACCACACCGGTGGCCTCCAGCCTGCGCAGGGCCTCGCGCACCGTGGGTGTGGTGACGCCGAAGCGGCGGGCGAGGTCACGGGAGGACGCCAGCGCGTCTCCGTGACCGAGGCGTTCCGAACGGATGATCTCGACGATGTTGTCCGCCAGACGCTCGGACAACGACAACTCACTGCGACTCATAAAGTGAATAGATCACTTGATCTCTGATGGTGTCAATGCCCAGGACAGCATCAATCGGCCACGGCCGGTTTCCCGCGGTGGCGACGCCTTCGACCCCGGGCCCGGCACGGTCGAGCCCACCCGGCGCAGCGCGCCGGCTCCGCCGTCCGCCCGCGGGGCGGGGCCGCCGGCGGCTGGTGCGGCGTCCGACGACAACGCGGCGAGGTGCCGCACCAGGCGTCGCGGGCCAGGCGGGACTTGTTCGGACAGACCCACGCCCGCTCAAGGCGGCCGCAGCGCCAACCCTGGCCCGGAGCGCTCCGAGGCCCCCCGGCCGCACGGACGCCGGCTCGACCACCCGGCGAAGGCGGTGAACGCGCCCGCATCGCGGCGCCGCGGTGCGAGTGAAGCCGGCGCGGCCCGGATCGTGTGCGTGCCGCGCGGCTGGACCACCGGCCGGCCCTCGGCATTCCCCGCGCGGGACGCGCAAGCTCTCCACACTGCCGCAATCCGCCGCCGGCCGTCTGGCCCGCCCCCTGCCCGGAGCACTCCGAGGCGTCCGCCAGGCACTCGCGGGGGACGTTCCTCCGGCCACGCGGACACCGGCTGGAGCACCGGCCGGGCCTCGGTCTCCCCCGCGCCGCCGGCCCCGGGGTTCACCCGACCAGTTCGCGCACGCTCTCGACGCTGCCGCAGTCCGCCGCCAGCTGCCTGGCCCGCTCCTCGGCGAAGGCCACGCCGAGTTCGGCACGGCGCTCGGCGCCGACGTTCTCGCGGGCGCCGTTGAGGATCGTCCGTTCCTCCTCGTCGAGGTGGTGGGTCACCGCTTCGACCAGGCTCTCCAGCCTCTCGTCCCACTCGCCGGAGCCCACCTCGTCGGTCTCCAGCAGGGCGAGCAGCGCCTCGTTGCCCTCGTCGTGCTCCTCCTCGCCGTGCTCGACCTCGGCGTCGTCGATGTTCTTGAATCGCCGCAGGGCGGGGTAGACCTCCGTCTCCTCGGCGCGGGCGTGGGCGATCAGCAGCCCCGCGAATTCGCGCAGCGCCGCGGCGCGGTCCGCCTCCACGCTGCGCATCCTGCGGAACAGCTCCTCCATCGTCCGGTGGTCCTGGAGGATCAGTGCGACGACGTCGTGCTCGGTCTTCATGGGGCTCCCTCTGTCTGCTCGCTTTCCCATCGCTGCCCGCTCGTGTGCCCGCTCCCGCGCCCGCGATCCGCCGTCCCCCACCACCGAACCGCCTGGCGGACATATGGGGCGTATTCTGAAGATCTCTCGTAAGGGGCGGTTGTGGACGTCGTTACGCGACGCTCCCGAAAGCGCACGCCGGAGCCTCTTCCGGAAAGGATGGAGTCATGGCCGACGAGTCACGAGGCGACGATGTGTACCAGCCCGAGAACTCGGACGTACAGAACGGCCCCTCCGACGATCTGGACCTGGAGAACGTGATAGACGAACGCGGGCTCGACGACATGATGACCGAGGGTTACTCCCCGCCCGAGCACCCTCTCGGCGTCAACAGGTACGGAGTCACCGACGAGGAGCAGCACGAGGGCGAGTCCCTGGACCAGCGGCTCGCCCAGGAAGCCCCGGACGTGCGACCGGAGCCGGGCGACGAGGTCGGTGACCTGCCCGGCGGCGAGGGCGAGCCCATCGACGCGGAGGCCGGAGACGCGCGGGCGGGACGGCTGGAGGCGGTGGACGACATCGCGCCCCGCAGGCATTCGCACGTATCGGCCCGCGACGTCGGGATCGACGGGGGCGCCGCGTCGGCCGAGGAGGCCGCCATGCACGTCTGGCCGGACGAGAACACTCCCTAGACCAGGCACGGGTCAGCACCAGCGCCCGAGGAGCCGAGGAGCCGACGTGAACGAGCGAGGCACCGACGGGGACCGCCTGGCGCGCTATCACGGCAAGCGCCGGTTCGACACCACAGACGAGCCGCGCGGCGAGAGCGCGGCGCCCGCGGACGAACCGTCGTTCGTCATCCAGATCCATGACGCCCGCCGGCTGCACTTCGACTTCCGGCTGGAGGTGGACGGTGTGCTCAGGTCCTGGGCGGTGCCACGGGGCCCGTCCACCGACCCGGGTGACAAGCGCCTGGCGGTGCCCACCGAGGACCATCCGCTGGAGTACCGCGAGTACGAGGGCGTCATCGCCTCGGGCGAGTACGGGGCCGGCCCGGTCATCGTCTGGGACCAGGGCACCTACCGGCCCCTCGGAAAAGGCGGCGTCGCGGGCTTCGCCGCGGCCCTGGACAAGGGCCATGCCTCGTTCCGGCTGGACGGCCTGAAGCTGCGTGGAGCCTACGCGCTCACGCGCTTCCGCGACGGCCGGAACGGCTCCGAGGCGTGGCTGCTGGTGCGGAAGACCGGTCAAGGCGGCACGCGCTCCGGCCCGGCCACACCCGACCCCCGGCGGGCCCGCTCCGCACGCACCGGCCGGACACTGAGCCAGGTCGTCCGGGGTACGCCGGGGCGGCGGATGCCGGATCATGGAAACGGCAGCGTCCAACGATCCGAAGGCGACGACCATGCTTGACGCAGACCCCGGCACCGGCCTCGGCGCGGACCTCGACGCGGACGACGTCCGCCGTATCGCGCTCTCCCTGCCGCGCACCGTGGAGAGGGAACTCTGGAACATCCCCACCTTCCACGTGGAGGGGAGGATGTTCGTCACGGTGCCCGACGACGGCACGTCGTTCGCCGTCCGCTGCCCCAAGTACGAGCGCACGGAGCTGATCGCGGCGGAGCCGGAGAAGTTCTGGGTGCCGCCGCACGAGGCCAACTCCTCATGGGTACGGGCCCGGTTGAGCGCGCTGGAGGACGAGAAGGAGTTGTCCGACATCCTGCTCGACTCCTGGAAGCAGGCCGCCCCCGCCGATCTCGCGGAGTCCTTCGAGCACTGATCGGGCGGAGCGGACCGATGAGTTCGGGGGCGTGCGCCGGTCCGAACCACGGACAGCGAAGCACACAGAGCACAGGAGCCCCGCATGATCCCCGATGACGCCGTGACCGACCGGACCGCGACCGACGGCGAGGCGGGCGGCACCCCGCGGCTGGTCGTGGCCAACGGCGTACAGCTGTGCGTCCAGACCTTCGGCAGCCCCTCCGACCCGACGATCCTGCTGATCGGCGGCGCGGGGAGTTCGATGGACGGCTGGGAGGAAGCGTTCTGCGTCCGGCTCGCGGCCGGCCGGCGCCATGTCGTGCGCTACGACCACCGGGACACCGGCCGGTCCGTCAACTCCCCGGCGGGCGCCCCGGACTACACCTTCTCCGACCTGCTCGCGGACGCCGTCGGCCTGCTCGACGTCCTCGGCGTGGACCGCGCCCATGTGGTGGGCATCTCCATGGGCGGTGGCCTCGCGCAGTGCCTGGCCGTCGCGCACCCCGAACGGGTCGCGACACTCACTCTGGTCTCCACCAGCCCCGCGGGTCCCACCGATTCGGAGCTGCCGCCCCCGTCGGAGCGTATGCGCGCCGCGTTCGCCGATCCCGCCCCCGAGCCGGACTGGTCGGACCGCGCGGCGGTGATCGCCTACATGGTCGAGGCCGAACGGCTCTTCGCCGGCCCGGCGCCGTTCGACGAGGACGCCGTACGTGAGTCGTCGGGCCGGATCGTCGACCGCACCACGGACATCGAGGCGGCCCTGAAGAACCACTGGGCGCTCCCGGACGACGAGGAACCGGTCACGGTCCGGCTCGCGGACGTGTCCGCGCCCACCCTCGTCCTGCACGGCACCGAGGATCCGCTCTTCCCGCTCGGCCACGGGCGGGCGCTGGCCGAAGGAATCCCCGACGCCCGGCTGGTCGCCCTGGAGGGGGTCGGCCACCAGCCACCGCCGGCCCGGGTGTGGGACACGGCGATTCCCGCCGTTCTGCGGCACACGGACCGGAAATAGGATCTCGACTCACTTCACTTCGTTGAGCTGTCCCGTCGCCACGTCGAAGACGAATCCGCGGATCGCGTCCTTGTGCGGAATGAACGGGCTGACAGTGATGCGGCGAATCGACTGGCGTACGTCCTTCTCCAGGTCGACGAATGCCTCGGCGGCCCACTCCGGCCGGATGCCCGTCTCGTTCTCGATGTCCTGTCTGAAATCGTCGTCGGTGAAGGTGAGCATCCCGCACTGGGTGTGGTGGATCAGGATGATCTCCCGTGTGTCCAGCAGTCGCTGGCTGATCGCCAGGGAGCGGATCGCATCGTCGGTGACCGCTCCCCCGGCGTTGCGGATGACATGGGCCTCGCCGTCCCGCAGACCGAGGACGCGATAGACGTCCAGCCGCGCGTCCATGCAGGCGACGACGGCGAGCCCCCGGGACGGGGGCAGTGCCAGAGGTCCGGCGAACGACTGCGCGTAGACCGTGTTGTTGGCGAGGAATTCGTCCGTTACGGACACGAGGGACCCACTCTCCGTGGTCGGGGCGTGGAAGCCACGGTAGAGGGCGGGAATTCGAACCAAGAAGGCGACAGACCGCCTCGCCACAACCTCGCAATGATCCGGCAACACACCCTGCGTCGCCGGATCAGCCTGTGTCGCCGGATCAGTTCGGCAGCGGTTCGTCGGCGAGGTAGGGCGGCGCGGGCTCGTACTGGATGTACCGGCGGACCGCGCGGGCGTGGTCGCGTCCGTGGAGCCGGCCGACCAGCCACAGGGCCATGTCGATTCCGGCGGAGACGCCCTGGCTGGTGACCAGGTCGCCGTCCACGACGTAGCGGGCGTCGCGGACGACGGTGATGTCGCCGCGTGCCTGGAGTTCGTCCTCGAAGCCGTGGTGGGTGGCCACGCGCCGGCCACGGGCGGGACCGGCCTCGTGCAGCAGCAGCGATCCGGTGCAGACGCTGGTGACCCAGTCGGTCTCGGCGGCCTTCGCACCGATCCACCGTGTCAGTACGGCGTTGCCGACCTCGCGGCGGGTGCCCCGGCCACCGGGGACGAGCAGCACGTCCAGGGGCGGGCAGTCGCCGAGTGTGTGGTCGGGCAGGACCCGCATTCCCTTGTTGCACCGGACCGGGTCGGGTCGCTCGGCCACGAGGACGGCGGTGTCGGCCTGGTCGCGCAGCATGGAGGAGGCGGTGAACACCTCCCAGGGGCCGACGAAGTCCAGCTCCTCCGCGCCGTCGAAGATCAGCAGTCCGTACGTGGTCATGGGCGGTCCTCCGTCGTCATGGATGGTCGTGCCGGGCGCCGGGTCCCGGTGGTCACGCGTGGTCGTCGGTCGTACGGAACCGGTTGCGGTAGTCGGTGGGGGTCACGCCGCAGTGGCGGTGGAACGCGCGCCGCAGTGACTCGGAGCTGCCGAGCCCGCAGCGGCGCGCGATGGTGGTGACCGGTTCGTCGCCGCCGGTCAGCGCCCGCTGGGCGGCCTCCACCCGTACCCGCTCCACGTACTCGGCCGGCCCCATCCCCAGCTCCGCGGTGAACCGGCGCTGGAGGTGACGGGGGCTCAGTCCGGCACGACCGGCCAGATCCGCCAGGGTGTGCGGCGCGCCGGGGTCCGCGTGGACGGCCGAGACCGCGGTGCGGATCGGGTCGGTGGCCGGCTGCGCGGACCAGAGCGGAACGCTGAACTGGGCCTGGCTGCCGGGTCTGCGCAGGAACAGGACGAGCCGCTGGGCGACGGCGTGGGCGGCCTGCCGGCCGAGGTCGTCCTCGACCAGCGCGAGAGCCAGGTCCATCCCGGCGGTCACTCCGGCCGACGTCCACACCCGCCCGTCGCGGACGAAGATGGGCCGGGTGTCGACGGTCAGTCCGGGGTGCTCCCGGCGCAGCTGGGCGTCGCGGCTCCAGTGGGTGGTGACGCGGCGGCCGGTGAGCAGCCCGGTGGCGGCGAGCAGGAAGACGCCGCTGCACACCGAGGTGATCCGGCGGGCCGTGGTCGACGCCTCGGCGATCCACGCGACGAGGGCGGGGTCGCGCACGGCGTCGTCGACCCCGGTGCCGCCGACCACGACCAGGGTGTCGATCCCCGTGGGGTCCAGGTCACCGATCCCGTGGTCGGCGTGGACGCGCAGCCCGCTCGCCGAGCGCACCGGGCCCGCGACGGGGGCCACGGTCCGGCAGTCGTAGCCGGGGTCCGGCCGGCCCGCCTGCCCGAACACCTCGAAGGGGCCCGAGAGGTCGAGCGACTGGAATCCCTCGAAGATCACGAAGACGACGCGTCGCTGCTGCACGTCCTCCAGCGTGCGCCGCCGGCGATCACGTCGTCAACGACGTCCGGCCCACACATCACGCCATGGCCGCGAGTCCGTCCGTCACGGGCGGGTCGCCGGATTTTGGTCGGGTGAACCTCCGCCCCGCCTGCGGATCAAGATAATTCAATCATGTTTGAGTATCTTTCATGAAAAATCGCCTGAAACTGAGCATGTTCCTGGTCGCCACGAGCGCCGTCGTGGTGGCGGCCGGTCCGCTGCCCACGCCGGCCCCGGAGGCCGCCGCCCAGCCCCACACCGCGCCGCTGCACCGGTCGAAGGCGCCTCTGACGGACCGCTACATCGTCTCCGTCGACGCCGCCTTCGACGCCACCAGGCTGCTCAACCGGGCCGGGGTGAAGCCCCTGTTCACCTACACGAGCGTGCTGAGCGGATTCGCGGCCGAGCTGAACGCCGCCCAGCTCAAGACCGTCCGGGCGACGCCGGGCGTGACGGCCGTCGAGCAGGACTCGGAGGTGAAGGCGCTGGAGACCGTGCCTCAGGGCAGCCGCGCGGCCGCGTCGTCCTGGGGCCTGGACCGGATCGACCAGCAGGCGCTGCCGCTGGACGGCCAGTACACGGCGGAGCAGAAGGGCAAGGGCGTCACGGCGTACGTCATCGACACGGGCATCGAGTTCGGCCACGACGAGTTCGGCGGGCGCGCCAAGCCGGGCTACGACGCCATCGGCGACGGGCAGCAGGGCAAGGACTGCCAGGGCCACGGCACGCATGTGGCGGGCACCGTCGCCGGCCGTACCTACGGTGTGGCTCCCGAGGCCGACCTGGTGAGCGTCCGCGTCCTGGACTGCACGGGCAAGGGCACCTGGTCGGGGATCCTGGCCGGCTTCGACTGGGTGGCCGACAACGCCAAGCAGCCCGCCGTGCTCAACGGCTCGCTCGGCGGCCCGAAGTCCGCGGCGGTGAACAGCGCGGCGACGGCGCTGTCGAAGAAGGGTGTCCTGCCGGTCATCGCCGCCGGCAACGACGCGGTCGACGCCTGCTCCGTCTCGCCGGCCTCGGCGGAGGGTGTCGTGACGATCGGCGCGAGCGACCGGGAGGACAAGCAGACCAGCTTCTCGAACCACGGGAAGTGTCTGTCGCTGTACGCGCCGGGCGCCGCCATCGTGTCGGCCAAGCTCGGCGGCGGCCACACCGCGCTGAACGGCACCTCGATGGCCTCTCCCCATGTCGCCGGTGTGGCCGCGCTCTACAAGGCGGCGCACCCGGAAGCCACCCCGGACGAGGTCGCGACCTGGCTCGGCGGCTCGGCGACCAAGAACAAGCTGTCGGCCGTCGGCGAGGGATCGCCGAACCGGCTCCTGTTCACCGACGGGCTCTGATCCGAGGGCGCCTTCGGCGGAGACCCACATGGCCCACGAAGAAGCGATTCTGCAGCCCGCTGTCCGAGGGATCGACCGAGTTGTCCGGAGAACGTCCGCACGGTCGGGGACAGGTTCTCGGCGTCCTGTCTCACACCGCCCGTACCAGAAGGAGTTCCCTGTGCGACTTCGTACCACTGTGGCCGCCGCCGCCGGCGCCCTCGCCCTCGTCATCACCCTGCCGGCCTCGGCCGGCGCGGCCGAGGGTGACTTCACCTACCAGCACGTCGACGAGGCCGGCGTCGCGCAGTCGTCGACTCTGGTGGACCCGCGGAGCCGTGAGTGCATCACGCTGCCCGAGGTCCAGGACGAGCGGACGGAGCCGGCGCACTCCCCCCGCAACAACACGGACGCCACGGCGACCGTCTTCTCCGGCGCCGACTGCGAAGGCCTGCACTTCTCCCTGCGGCCCAACGGGGGCAAGGCCTCCGAGCGTCTGAAGGTCCGTTCGGTCGTCTTCAGCTGACGGGCTGAGCCACCGGACCACTGACCGGTGGACCCCGCCGGCCGACCCGGTCGGCCGGGTCCGCCGACCAGCCGCCCCGCCACGAGCGTCCGCGCGCGTGCCGGGGCGGCGCCATGCGCGGACCCGGCCGGCGGAGGGGACGGGCAGACGGCAGGCGAGGTCCGGGGGCGGCGAGCCGTCAGGCGTACTCCCTCTCCTTCGGCGTGAAGATGAGATTGCGGCTCTTCTCGGGGCGGTCGCCGGTGATCGGCACGAGAGCGCCGTCCGACTCCGAGATCCAGCGGAAGGCGTAGTCGAGTCCCGCGAAGGGCTCGGTGAGCCTGCCGAGGAGGGTCTTGTGCAGGGCTTCGAGAATGATGACGGGCCGGTCGCGCTCGATGACGCGCCGCGCTCCTGCCAGGACACTCGGCTCATGGCCCTCGACGTCGATCTTGATCAGGTCGACCGGGGTCTCCCCCAGGGTCTCGTCCACGGTGAGCAGCTGGACCCGGGTGGTGAAGGCGCTGGCCACCGGCTTGGTGAACTCCTCCAGGGAGGAGCCGGTGGAGAGCAGGTTCGACAGCGGGAAGCGGATGTTGATGTCGGCGGTCCCCACGTGGTCCGAGACGCCGTTCTGGTGCAGCACGAGATTCTTCAGACCGTTCGCCCGGTGGTTGACGGCCAGCCGCGCGTGGATCGGCGGCACGGGTTCGAAGGCGTGCACCGTGGCCTTCGGCGCCGCCAGGGCGGCGATCATCGCGTAGTAGCCGACGTGTGCGCCGATGTCGAGGATCGTACGGCTGGTGGCCGCCAGCCGGCTCCAGTGACGCAGGCTCGCCGACTCGTAACCGAAGCGGCCGTTCCACACGGTGTCGAGGGCGACCGCCTCGTCGTTCGCGCAGAACATGACGAACGGCGGGCAGTGCTCGGAGTCGATCTCGACCCAGCCGTGGTGCGGGAAGCCCTTGCGGTGTGCCGTGAGGATGTCGGAAGTGGTGACGGGCCTGACCCGGGCCGCCTCCCGCGCCGTCCGCCGGTTCGTCTCGTCGAGATCCCGGATCCGGGTCCCGGCCCGCGCACCGGCCGCCCGGCCCGGCTGCGGCTTCCCGGCGCTCGCGATGGATGAGATCTTGCGGAGGATCTTCACTGGGCTCCTTGATGTCGTTCAGGTGGCCGGGGGTAGGCCGATGTTGTCGACACCGGGTGAGCGGCGGATGTTGGTGTGGTGAACGCGCGGGGAACCATCCCGTCCGGTCCGCGAACAGCGCTCCGGCGGCGGTGCGCGAGGCCGCCGAGGGGCGGCGCGACGGGCGGGCGCGGTGGGCGGGGCGCCGCCGGATGCCTGGGTTAGCGTTCGGTATGCCCTCTGACAACAGCACACGTTTCGGCAGGATCGGCATCTGGAGTTCGGCCCTGCACCCCTCCGGTCCCGATGACGTCGCGGCGGTCTCGACGGCGGTCGCCGAACTCGACGCACTGGGATACGGAACGATCTGGATGGGCGGCAGCCCTTCGCTCGACCAAGTGGTTCCGGTCGTCGAGGCCACCCGCCACATCACCGTCGCGACCGGCATCCTCAGCATCTGGGAGCACGAGGCACCGGCCGTCGCCGAGCGGACGGCGCGGATCCGGCGGGACACGGCGGGGCGCTTCGTCCTCGGACTGGGGGTCAGCCACGGCGGGTTCACACCGAACTACGCACGGCCCTACTCGACCATGGTCGAGTACCTCGACGCCCTGGACACCGCGGCCGATCCGGTACCCGCGTCGGGGCGCGTCCTGGCCGCGCTCGGCCCCAAGATGCTGAAGCTGGCGGCCGACCGCGCGGCGGGCGCGCACCCCTATCTCGTCACGGCCGAGCACACCGCGGAGGCGCGCGCGACGCTCGGCCCGGACGCGCTGCTCGCGCCGGAGCTGACCGTCGTACTGGACACGGACATCGACCGGGCCCGTACGGTCGCGCGCGGGATGCTGGCGATGTATCTCCAGCTGCCCAACTACACGAACAACCTGCTGCGGCTCGGCTTCACGGACGGCGACTTCGCGGACGGCGGCAGCGACCGGCTGCTGGCCGCGCTCTTCGCGCTGGGCGGCCCCGAGACGGTACGTACCCGTGTCGCCGAGTACGTGGACGCGGGCGCCGACCATCTGGCGCTCCAGGTCCTGACGGGCGACCGGACCAAGGCCCTGCCGCTCGGCGAGTGGCGCACACTGGCCGAGGCGCTGGAACTGACACCGCGAGGCTGACACAACGTCACGGGCCCGCCGACGCACCTGTGTTGACGTCGGCGGGTCCATGTCGTGCGCCGGCCGCGTTCTGTCGTGCCGTCAGACGCGCTGTGCGGGGCCCGAGAAGGCGGACGGCGGGGGACCCGGCTTCACGGAAGCGAAGACCCGGCCCGGCGGCCGTCGCCCGCGACACGCGCGGACGGACCGGTCAGACACGCTCCAGGACGACCACGGGGATCTCCCGGTCCGTCTTGGTCTGGTACTCGTCGTACGCGGGCCAGACCTCCGCCATCCGCCGCCACATCTCCGGCTTCTCCTCCGGCGTCGCGGTGCGCGCGCGGGCGGTGAAGCGGTCGCCCTTCACCTGGACACGGACCTCGGGGTCGGCCTGGATGTTGAGGTACCAGAGGGGAGGCGAGTCGTCGCCGCCCTTGGAGGCGACGATCAACAGGTCGTCACCGTGGGTGCGGTAGATGAGGGGGGTGCTGCGCTGCTCGCCGCTCTTGCGGCCGGTGGTGGTGAGGATCAGCGTGGTCGTGTTGTTCTCCCAGTCGTGCCCCACCTCGCCGTCGGTCTCCTGGTACCGCTTGACGTGCTCTTTGCCGAACAGCATCTGCCGTCTCCTTACGTGGGTCTCGCTCTGCCCGTGGCGCCCGCGTGCGAACTCCCCGGGCCCGTGCGAATCCGACCGTAGCAACGTCCGCGCGGCGGCGGCCGTTGCCCGGCGCGCGCCGCGCGGCGCCTGTGTGATCCGGTGAACGGCGGGGCGGAGGCGGTTATTCCGATGTGTCGGTCCCGTGATTAGTGTGGGGGTCTTCCCAGTTGCAGCGTGTCGGTGAGGGAGTCCTCCCACGTACGCCATTTCCCGGGGACTTCCGAGGGCTTTACATATGCGTACGCGTAACGGTACTCACCTTCGTACTCGTGCGCCGCCGCGACCGGAGTGCGCCCCCACGCGCGACTGTCGGCGCCGACGCCCTCGTAACGGTCGTGAATTTCCGACTCATCGATCAATGAGGGGCTGGCGCGCTCCATCCGCAGCGCGTCGACGGATTCCGCGAGGAGTTCGTATTCCGTGGTTTCGTCACGCGTGGCGACGCGAATGAGATGACCCGCCGCCAGATGTTCGGCGACACGGTCCTGATGGTCTTGATTGTCGCGCCAGGCCCGCAGCAGCTGGGGTACGTCCGGGACGTTGTCGGCCAGGGGCGCGAGCGCCCGGGCGGGAAATTTGTCGTTCTCAGGGCTTGGGTCGAGGCGTTCCGCAATCCAGGTCGCCCGGTCCCGTAACCACCACAGTGCAAGTGACAGAGTGGGTGCGCGATACGTTCCCAGGGGTACGCCTATACGCTGACCGCCACTGACTCCGTAGGCGGTGACATGGCACAGGAATTCATCATGCACGGCCGCTCTCCTCGCGCCGTTCATTGGTGGCCCGGTGGCCTGGGACGTAATGCTGAGTGGTGAAGGTACGCCGAAGCAGGGCGATTCCCGGCAAGCAGAATGAAAGATCAACCGGGGGCGCCCAACGTATTATTATGTAGTTCTCCGACGCACTGTCACGCCATCATTCTGGCCAGAGTTCAGGTGCGTTAATCCATCTCCCCGGCCGAAATTCCGCACCGGGTCCTGACGCCCCGCCGGCCCCGGCGGACGTGGTGGCGGTCGCCCAACCGCCTTGCACCGCACCGACCTTGACGTTCACTGTATGGAGTAGCAGTGAAACACTGCGGAATCGGAGACCAGGGGGACACATGGCGACGGGGAGAGACAGTGACGAGAAAGAGACGGGTCCGGAGGGGGGCGGGGACCCGGGCACGGACGCGGGTACGAGCGCTGACGGACCCACCGACGCCG
>NZ_JAAPBF010000198.1 GCF_022695985.1 Streptomyces sp. NP-1717
ACTACCGGAGGACTCTCGTGCACCGTCAACGACGTCCCAGAGGCCGATCCCTTCTCGCACTGCTGACCGGCGCCCTGCTCGCGGGGTCGACCCTCAGCGCCGTGCCGGCCAACGCCGCCGACCCCGGAAGACAAGACGCCGCCCCCACGTTTCAGCAGGTGACCCTGGCCAAGGGCGCCGACGAAGCCGGCGAGCCCATGACCCTGGCGGTACTTCCCGACCGCCAGGTCCTGCACACCTCGCGCGACGGCACCCTGCGTATCACCGACGAGGGCGGCACCACCAAGGTGTCCGGCACCCTCGATGTCTACAGCCACGACGAGGAAGGACTGCAAGGGGTCGGCGTGGACCCCGGCTTCGCCCAGAACCGGGCCATCTACCTCTACTACGCGCCCAAGCTCGACACCCCCGCCGGCGACGCGCCCGAAACGGGCACCGCGGAGGACTTCGCCCCCTTCGACGGGGTCAACCGGCTCTCGCGCTTCACGCTGAACGAGGACGGCACCCTCGACGAGGCGAGCGAGAAGAAGGTCCTCGACGTGCCCGCCACACGCGGCACCTGCTGCCATGTCGGCGGTGACATCGCCTTCGACGCGGACGGCAACCTCTACCTGTCGACGGGCGACGACACCAACCCCTTCGCCTCCGACGGCTACACGCCGATCGACGACCGGCCGGACCGCAACCCCGCGTTCGACGCCCGGCGTTCCTCGGGCAACACCAACGACCTGCGTGGCAAGGTCCTGCGCATCAAGGTCGCCGACGACGGCTCGTACACCGTGCCCGACGGCAACCTGTTCGCCCCCGGCACGGAGAAGACGAAGCCCGAGATCTACGCCATGGGCTTCCGCAACCCGTTCCGGATCTCCGTCGACACGGAGACGGGCGTCGTCTACGTCGGTGACTACGGTCCCGACGCGGGCGCGGCCGACCCGGACCGCGGTCCGGCCGGCCAGGTCGAGTTCGCACGTGTCACCGAGGCGGGCAACTTCGGCTGGCCGTTCTGCACCGGCGACAACGAGCCGTTCAAGGACTACGACTTCGGCACCGGCGAATCCGGCGAAGCCTTCGACTGCGCGGCGCCCAAGAACGACTCGCCGCACAACACCGGCCTCACCGACCTGCCGCCGTCCCAGGCCGCCTGGATCCCGTACGACGGGAACAGCGTCCCGGAGTTCGGCGACGGCTCCGAGTCCCCGATGGGCGGCCCCGTCTACAACTACGACGCGGACCTCGACTCCCCGGTCAAGTTCCCCGAGGAGTACGACGGGAACTTCTTCGCCGGCGAGTTCGGCCGCAAGTGGATCAAGCGCATCGACCAGGGTGCCGACGGCACGGTCGACTCGATCAACGACTTCCCCTGGACCGGCACCCAGGTCATGGACCAGGAGTTCGGCCCCGACGGCGCGCTCTACGTCCTGGACTACGGCACCGGCTACTTCGGCGGTGACGAGAACTCGGCGCTCTACCGCATCGAGAACGCCACCGAGGGATACTCACCGGTCGCCGTCGCCAAGGCGGACAAGACATCGGGCACCGGACCGCTGGAGGTGGCCTTCTCGTCGGAGGGCACCGAGGACGCGGACGGTGACGAGCTGACGTACGCCTGGGACTTCGGCGACGGCGGAACGTCGACCGAGCCGAACCCGACCCACACCTTCGAGGAGAACGGCACCTACTCGGCGACCGTCACCGCGAAGGACCCCGGCGGGCTCACCGGCACCGCCTCCGTGCAGGTCGTCGTCGGCAACACCGCGCCCGTCGTGAAGCTGGAACTGCCCGCGCCGGGCACGCTGTTCAACTTCGGTGACGAGCTGCCGTTCAAGGTCACCGTCACTGATCCGGAGGACGGGGAGGACATCGACTGCTCCAAGGTCACCGTCCGCTACATCCTCGGCCATGACAGCCACGGTCACCCGATCACCTCGAAGACCGGCTGCGAGGGCACCATCACGGCGCCCGCCGACGCCGAACACGATCCCAACGCCAACATCTTCGGAGTGATCGACGCCGAGTACACCGACGGCGGAGGCGGCGGTCAGGCCTCGCTCACCGGGCACGGCCAGTCCGAGATCCAGCCGAGGCACCGCCAGGCGGAGCACGCCAACGACTCGTCCGGCACCACCGTGACGGAACGTGACGGAGCCAACGGCGGCAAGACCGTCGGCTCCATCTCGAACGGCGACTGGATCTCCTTCGAGCCGTACCACCTGGCCGGGGCCGCCAAGCTCACCGCGCGGGTCTCCTCCGGCGGCGCCGGAGGCACCCTGGAGGTGCGGGCGGGCTCGGCCGACGGTGAGGTCCTCGGCTCGGCCGAGGTGCCCGTCACCGGCGGCTGGACCACGTTCGAGGACGTCGAGGTGGCCCTGACCGGCGCCCCGGCGGAGACGACCGACCTCGTCCTGACCTTCAAGGGCGGCGAGGGCGACCTCTTCGAGGTGGACGACTTCGAGATCACCGGGGAGGCGCCCGCCGCGGCCGGCGAGCGCGTCCTGGTCTTCTCCAAGACGGCGGGCTTCCGCCACGACTCCATCGAGGCCGGCACCGAGGCCCTGAAGGAGCTGGGGGAGTCCACCGAGATCACGGTCGAGTCCACCGAGGACGCGGGAGCGTTCACCGCGGACAATCTCGCGGACTACGACGCGGTGGCGTTCCTCTCCACCACCGGTGACGTGCTGAACGCCGAGCAGCAGAAGGCGTTCGAGGAGTACGTCGCCGGGGGAGGCGGCTATCTGGGTGTCCACGCCGCCGCCGACACCGAGTACGAGTGGGAGTTCTACGGCGGTCTGGTGGGGGCCTACTTCGACTCCCACCCGGCCATCCAGCCCGCCACGGTGAAGGTCGAGGACCACGATCACCCGGCCACGGCCCATCTGGAGGACACCTGGGACCGTACGGACGAGTGGTACAACTACCGCACCAACCCCCGTGAGCAGGCCCGGGTGCTCGCCTCGCTGGACGAGTCGAGCTACGAGGGCGGCAACATGTCCGGCGACCACCCGATCGCCTGGTGCCAGACCTACGAGGGCGGCCGGTCCTTCTACACCGGGGGCGGCCACACCAAGGAGTCGTACGCCGAACCGGCCTTCCGTGACCATCTGCTCGGCGGGCTCAAGTACGCCACCGGACAGGTCGAGGCCGACTGCACACCGGCGGGCGGCACCGACCCGGACCCGGGGTACACGGATATCTTCGACGGGAAGTCGCTGGACGGCTGGAAGCAGGCCGGACCGGGACAGTTCGACGTCGTCGACGGTGAACTGCGTTCCCAGGGCGGCATGGGCCTGCTCTGGTACGAGGCGAAGGAACTCTCCTCGTACTCGCTCAAGCTCGACTGGAAGATGCAGGGCGACGACAACTCCGGTGTCTTCGTGGGCTTCCCGGCCTCCGACGACGTCAACTCGGCCGTGGACAACGGCTACGAGGTCCAGATCGACGCCACCGACGCCGACGACCGCACCACGGGATCGGTGTACGGATTCCAGGCCGCCGACATCGGGGCGAGGGACGAGGCCCTCAAGCCGCCGGGCGAGTGGAACAGCTACGAACTCAGGGTCGACGGGGAGCGCCTCCAGGTGTTCCTCAACGGGGTCGAGATCAACGACTTCACCAACACCGACCCCGTCCGCAGCCTGAAGGACGGTCATATCGGCCTGCAGAACCACGGCGACGACGACCAGGTCTCCTTCCGGAACATCCAGCTCAAGGAGGGGCCTGCGTAGCCGGCACGGCGAGGTGACCGGGGCGTGCCCGGCGGTGGTCCGAAACCGCCGCCGGGCCGTCCGGTCTGCCATTTCTGCCTTTGTCCACAACTGGGAAAAAGTTGAACCCAATTGCTGCGCAAGGTCTTTCCGGCACGGACCAACCGGGCTAACGTCCAGCGAGATGTAGGGGGCACGTTGCTCGCACAGGACGGGTCCCAGCATGCCGGGAGCGGCGCTTCGGCGTCCCTCGGCATCCGCACGTACGAACAGCCCCACCCCCGGAGGACTTTCGTGCTCAGAAGACGCCATAGATCCAGATCCCTCCTCGCGCTCGTGGCCGGTGCCCTCATCGCCGGCACCATCTCCGCCGTCCCCGCCGCCGCCCACCCGGACGATCCCCATCCCGCGGACGGCACCTTCCAGCAGGTCGCCCTCGCCAAGGGCGCCGACGAGGTCGGCGAGCCGATGTCGCTGGCCGTCCTGCCGGACCGCCAGGTCCTGCACACCTCGCGCGACGGCACGCTCCGCATCACCGACGCCGCCGGCGACACCAAGGTCGCGGGCAAGCTCGACGTGTACACGCACGACGAGGAAGGCCTCCAAGGCGTCGGTATCGACCCCGACTTCGCCGAGAACCGCGCGATCTACCTGTACTACTCCCCGGTGCTCGACACCCCCGCCGGTGACGCACCCGAGACGGGCACGGCTGCCGACTTCGCCCCCTTCGACGGGTACAACCGGCTCTCCCGCTTCACGCTGAACGAGGACTTCACCCTCGACGAGGCCAGCGAGAGGAAGGTCCTCGACATCGAGACCAACCGCGGCGTGTGCTGCCACGTCGGCGGTGACATCGCCTTCGACGCGGACGGCAACCTCTACCTGTCGACGGGCGACGACACCAACCCCTTCGCCTCCGACGGCTACACGCCGATCGACGACCGCGCCAACCGCAACCCGGCCTTCGACGCCCGGCGCACCTCCGGCAACACCAACGACCTGCGCGGCAAGGTCCTGCGGATCAAGGTCGCCGAGGACGGTTCGTACACCATCCCCGAGGGCAACCTCTTCGCCCCCGGCACGGCCAAGACCCGCCCCGAGATCTACGGAATGGGTTTCCGCAACCCCTTCCGCATCAACGTCGACCAGAAGACCGGCATCGTCTACGTCGGTGAGTACGGCCCCGACGCGGGCGCGGCGTCCGAGACCCGCGGCCCGGCCGGCCAGGTCGAGTTCGCCCGCATGACGGAGGCCGGCAACTTCGGCTGGCCGTACTGCACCGGCGACAACGACGCCTACCGCGACTACGACTTCGCGACCGGCACCTCCGGCCCGGCCTTCGACTGCGCCGCGCCGAAGAACGACTCGCCGCACAACACCGGCCTCACCGACCTGCCGCCGTCCCAGGCCGCCTGGATTCCCTACAACGGGAACAGCGTGCCGGAGTTCGGCGACGGCTCCGAGTCCCCGATGGGCGGCCCGGTCTACAACTTCGACCCGGAGCTGGAGTCCGCGGCGAAGTTCCCGGAGGAGTACGACGGCGACTTCTTCGCCGGCGAGTTCGGCCGCGAGTGGATCAAGCGCATCGAGAAGGACGCGGACGGCACCGTCACCAGCATCCACGACTTCCCGTGGACCGGCACCCAGGTCATGGACATGGAGTTCGGCCCCGACGGCGCGCTCTACGTCCTCGACTACGGCCGCGCCTGGTTCGGCGGCGACGAGAACTCGGCCGTCTACCGGATCGAGAACATAGCCAACGGCCGGGCCCCGGTCGCCAAGGCCACCTCCAGCAAGACGTCGGGAACGGCGCCGCTGCGGGCGAACTTCTCCTCCGCGGGCACCGTGGACCCGGACGGTGACGAGATCACCTACGCCTGGGACTTCGGCGACGGCGGCAAGTCCACCGAGCCCAACCCCAGCTACGTGTACAAGAAGAACGGGACCTACACCGCGACGCTGACCGTCACGGACCCCGACGGGAACACCGGCAACTCCTCCGTACGGGTCGTGGTCGGCAACACCGCGCCCAAGGTGAAGATCACCGTGCCCGCCGACGGCGCCCTGTTCAAGTTCGGTGACAAGCTGCCCTTCAAGGTCACCGTCACCGACCCCGAGGACGGTCCGATCGACTGCTCCAAGGTAACCGTCAACTACATCCTCGGCCACGACAGCCACGGCCACCCGATCACCTCGGCCAAGGGCTGTGAAGGCACCATCACCGCCCCGGCGGACGGCGAGCACGACCCCAACGCCGACATCTTCGGAGTCATCGACGCCGAGTACACCGACGGCGGAGGCGGCGGCCAGGCCGCGCTCACCACGCACGACCAGGTCCAGCTCCAGCCCCGCCACCGGCAGGCCGAGCACTTCTCCCACGCGTCGGGCATCAAGACCTACGACAAGGCGTCCGCCAACGGCGGCAAGACCGTCGGGGACATCGACAACGACGACTGGATCTCCTTCACCCCGTACAACCTGACCGGGTCCAAGACCCTCACCGCCCGGGTCTCCTCCGGCGGTTCGGGCGGATTCCTCGAAGTGCGTACGGGCTCCGCCACCGGCACCCTCCTCGGCTCCGCGCCGATCCCGGTGACCGGCAGCTGGGACACCTTCCAGGACATCGACGTACCGCTGCGCTCGGTGCCCAAGGCCACCACGGAGCTGTTCCTCGTCTTCAAGGGCGGTCAGGGCGCGCTCTACGACCTCGACGACTTCGAGATCAGCGACCAGGCCGCCGGCAAGACCGAGAAGCGGGTCCTCGTCTTCTCCAAGACCGCCGGGTTCCGGCACGACGCCATCCCGGACGGGATAGCGGCCCTGAAGGAGCTGGGCAAGACCAGCAACATCACGGTCGACTCCACCGAGACGGCGGCGCAGTTCACCACGAACAACCTCGCCCGGTACGACGCGGTGGTCTTCCTCTCCACCACCGGTGACGTCCTCAATCCCGAGCAGCAGAAGGCCTTCGAGTACTACATCTCCACCGGCGGCGCCTACATGGGCGTGCACGCCGCGTCGGACACCGAGTACGACTGGGCCTACTACGGCAAGCTGGTCGGTGCCTACTTCTCCGGGCACCCGCAGATCCAGGAAGCCACCGTGCGGGTCGAGGACCACGATCACCCCTCCACCGCACACCTGGACGACGAGTGGCAGCGCACGGACGAGTGGTACAACTACCGTGACAACCCCCGCTCGAACGTGAAGGTCCTCGCCACCCTCGACGAGACGACCTACCAGGGCGGCACGATGAAGGGCGACCACCCGATCGCCTGGTGCCAGACGTACGACGGCGGCCGTTCCTTCTACACCGGCGGCGGTCACACCAAGGCGTCGTACGCCGAACCGGCGTTCCGCGAGCACCTGCTCGGCGGTCTGCGGTACGCGGCCGGACAGGTCAAGTCCGACTGCAAGCCCAACACCGGCTACCGGGACATCTTCAACGGCAAGACCCTGGAAGGCTGGAAGCAGGCGGGCCCGGGCAAGTTCAACATCGGTGGCGGCGAGATGCACACCGAGGGCGGCATGGGCATGCTCTGGTACCAGGCCAAGGAACTGGGCTCGTACTCGCTGAAGATGGACTGGAAGATGGACGGGGACGACAACTCCGGTGTCTTCATCGGCTTCCCGGCCTCCGACGACCCCTGGTCGGCCGTCAACAACGGCTACGAGATCCAGATCGACGCCACGGACGCGGCGGATCGCACCACCGGCGCGATCTACGGCTTCAAGTCGGCCAACATCAAGGCCAGGGACCAGGTTCTGCGGCCTCCGGGCCAGTGGAACAACTACGAGATCAAGGTGCAGGGTGAGCGGGTCCAGGTCATCCTCAACGGAGTCAAGATCAACGACTTCACCAACAAGGACCCGGCACGCAGCCTGAAGGACGGCTACATCGGCATCCAGAACCACGGTGCCGACGATCAGGTCGCGTTCCGCAACATCCAACTGAAGGAACTGGCCTCCTAGTACACAGGAGGACCACCCGGCCTCCCGGTGAACCACCAGGAGGCCGGCCGCCAGCCGGCGGCGGGCGGGGAGGCGCCGTACCCCCCGCCCGCCGTCAACCAACACACCCACCCGGCAGGGAGGCAGCCCGTGACCACCAACGATTCGACTGCAGGACGTACCGGAGTCTGGTTCGTAGGAGCACGCGGCTCAGTCGCGACGACAGCCGTCGCCGGCTGCGCGGCGGTCACCGCGGGGCTCCATCCCGCGACCGGCATGGTCGCCGAGACCCCGCCCTTCGCGGACTCGGGCCTCCCGGCACTGTCCTCGCTGGTCTTCGGCGGACACGACACCGCGAGCTGCCCCCTGCCGAAGCGGGCCGAAGCGCTCACCGCCGCGGGCGTCCTCCCGCACGGCCTGCCCAACACGATCGCCGCCGAACTCGAAGCGGCCGACGCGGAGATACGCATCGGCGGACCGATGCCCGGCGACACCCGCGACGACGACGAACTCATAGCCGCGTTCGCCGACGACATCACCGCCTTCGTCCGGCGCACCGGCGTCGTACGCGCCGTCGTCGTCAACGTCTCCTCCACCGAGCCCGAGCCCGCCGACGACGACCCGCGGCTGCCGGCCAGCTCCCTCTACGCCGCCGCCGCGCTCAGGGCCGGCTGCGGTTACGTGAACTTCACTCCGTCGACCGGGCTGCGGAGCGCGGCCCTCGCGGACGCCGTCGAGGCCAGCGGACTTCCCCACGCCGGCCGCGACGGCAAGACAGGCCAGACGCTGCTCCGTTCCGTGCTCGCCCCGATGTTCGTCCAGCGCGCCCTCGACGTCAGGGCCTGGTCGGGCACCAACCTGCTGGGCGGCGGGGACGGAGCGGCGCTGGCCGACCCGGCGGCCGCCGCCGCCAAGAACGCGGGCAAGGAGCGGGTCCTCGCCGACACGCTCGGGATCGCGCCCGAGGGCGAGGTGCACATCGACGACGTGCCCGCGCTCGGCGAGTGGAAGACCGCCTGGGACCACATCGCGTTCGACGGGTTCCTCGGCTCCCGCATGATCCTCCAGACCATCTGGCAGGGCTGCGACTCGGCGCTCGCCGCGCCGCTCGTCCTGGACCTGGCCCGGCTGGTGGCCCGCGCCCACGAGGCCGGGCTGAGCGGGCCGCTGCCCGAACTCGGCTTCTACTTCAAGGACCCGGACGGCGGCCCCGCCGCGCTCGCCGAACAGTTCGACGCGCTGCTCTCTTTCGCCGAGCGCCTGAAGGAGAGCAAGTGAGCTTGCGCGCCTGGGCCGAACTCCTGCGGGTGTCCGCGCTGTTCACGGTGCCGGGCGACGCCCTGGCCGGCGCGGCCTCCGCCGGAGTCCGGCCCAATCGCGGTACGGCGCTCGCCGTCGGGGCGTCACTCTGCCTGTACGAGGCGGGGATGGCGCTCAACGACTGGGCCGACCGCGACGAGGACGCCGTCGAGCGCCCGCACCGCCCGATCCCCTCGGGCCGCATCACCCCGAACGCCGCACTGGCGGCGGCCGGCGGCCTCACGGCCGCCGGCCTCCTGCTCGCCTCCCGCGCCGGCCGCCCGGCCCTGGCCCTGAGCACGGCCCTCGCGGCCACGGTCTGGGCGTACGACCTCCGCCTCAAGCACACGGCGGCGGGCCCGGCGGCGATGGGCGCGGCGAGAACCCTGGACGTACTGCTGGGAGCGACGGCGACACGCGCGGCGTCGCCTCGCGCCCCGAAGACCGGCCCGGCGGCGCGGCCCGCCGCCTCGCCGCCCGCGCGGCGGGGCGTACTGGGACGTCTGTCGGCGTGGTCCGGGCCCGGCCCGAATCCGCTCAGCGACTCGGCGAACGGGCTCACCGGCTCGGCCGTCCGTCCCGCGTCCGAGGCCGCCGCCTCGACGGCCCGCCTCTCGCCGCCAGTGGGCCCGGGTGTGCTGTCGGGCCTGTCGGCGTGGGCCGGTGGCCCGACGCCCGGCCCGGCGTCGGAGGCCGCCGGCTCGTCGTCCGCGCGGCGCGGTGTGCTGGCACGTCTGTCGGCCTGGGTGGGTGACCCCACCGCCGGGTCCGGCCGGACTCCGATCGAGAGCTTGGCGAGCGGGCTCACCGGCTCGCTGTCACGTCCCGCGTCCGAGGCCGCCGCCTCGACGGCCCGCCTCGCGCCGTCCGGCCGCTCCAAGGCCGGCCCGGGCCGGGGGCCGGGCGGACCGGCAGCTCGGGGCCGCACCGCGGTCCGGGCGGGCGGCCCCGTCGAGCCCCTGGCCTCCAAGGGCGCCGTACCGGCGGCCGGTTCCGGCCGGGCGCTGTTCCCGCCCGCGTCCCTCGACACCGCCCTGGCCGCCGCGGCGACCGCGGCGGCGCTCACCGGCGCCGGCCCCGCGCCCGGGCACCACGCCGTACCCCGTGCCGCACTCGTCCCCGCCGCCCTCCTCGGGGCCCACACCGTCGCCGTCACCACGGTCTCCCGACGCGAGGTGTACGGCGGTTCCGTCGGGGCGCCCCTCGCCGCGCTCGCTGTCACCGGGGTGCTCGGCGCCCTGGTGGGCCTGCGCCGAACCGACACCGGACCCCCGGGGCTCGTCACCCCCGCGCTCGCCGCGGCCTTCGTCGTCATCGCCGGGCGGTCCTTCCTGCACGCCGCGCTCAACCCGTCACCGCAGCTCACCCAGCGGGCCGTCGGCGGCGGCATCCGGGCGATGATCCCGTTCCAGGCCGCGCTCGCGGCGCGCGGCGGGGCGCCCGGGATCGGACTCGTCGTCATGGGACTCGTGCCGCTGGCCAGGAAGTTCGCGAAGAGGGTGAGTGTGACATGACCATCCGCTACGGATACGGCACCAACGGGCTCACCGATCTGCGCCTGGACGACGCGCTCGGACTGCTCGCCGACCTCGGGTACGACGGGGTCGGGCTGACCCTCGACCACATGCACCTTGACCCGCTCGCCCCGGAACTCGCCGCCCGCACCGCCAAGGTGGCCGCGCGGCTGACCGAACTCGGCCTGGGCGTCACCGTCGAGACGGGCGCCCGCTACGTGCTCGACCCGCGCCGCAAACACGGGCCCACCCTGCTCGACGCCGACCCCGGGGCACGTGCCGCCCGCACCGGACTGCTCGTCACCGCCGTCCAGGTCGCCGCCGACCTCGGCGCGCACGCCGTGCACTGCTTCAGCGGCATCACCCCCGAGGGCACCGACCCGGACACCGCCTGGAAGCGGCTGGAGGAGTCGATCACCCCGGTCCTCGACGCCGCGCGGGCCGCCGGTGTCCCCGTCGCCATCGAACCCGAACCCGGCCACCTCCTCGCCGACATCGCCGGCTTCCACCACCTCAGAACACTCCTCGGCGACCCCGAACCCCTCGGTCTGACACTCGACATCGGCCACTGCCAGTGCCTGGAGCCCGCCCCGCCCGCCGACTGCGTCCGCGACGCCGGGCCCTGGCTGCGCCACGTGCAGATCGAGGACATGCGGCGCGGCGTGCATGAGCATCTGCCCTTCGGGGACGGCGAGATCAACTTCCCGCCCGTGCTTGCCGCGCTCGACGCCACCGGCTACCAGGGCCTGACCGTCGTGGAGTTGCCCCGCCACTCGCACGCCGGGCCCGAAATGGCCCGTACCTCCCTGGACTTCCTGCGCTCGAAGGGAGCACCGGCATGAACCGCGAGACCATCCACGGACCCGACGGATCCGACGGACTCTACGGGCGGCTGGACGCGAAGGCCGTCGCCTGGCTCGACCAGGCACTCGCCGAGGCCGCGGAATCGGCCGAGTCGGCCCAGCGGGGCAGTGCGCCCGACAACGTTGCCGTCCCCCGCTGGGAACTCCGCTTCGCCGCCGCCGGCCGCCACTGCGGCCAGGAGAACGCCGACACCGCCCGCACCCTGCTGCTCCGGCGGGCCGCCGCCGACATCGACACCCTGACCCGCCTCTACCAGCGCGGCACCGCCGCCGAGCGCCGCGCCGTCCTGCTGGCGCTGCCGTACCTCGTCCCCGGCCCCGAGGCCCTGCCGCTGGTCGAGGACGCCCTGCGCACCAACGACACCACGCTCGTCGAGGCGGCCGTCGGCCCGTACGCGGCCGACCACCTCGACCCGCACGCCTGGCGGCACGCCGTACTGAAGTGCCTCTTCACCGGCGTGCCCGTGGCCGCCGTCGCCGACGCGGAACACCGCGCCGGGGGCGACACCGAACTCGCCCGGATGCTCACCGACTTCGCGTCCGAGCGCACCGCGGCGGGCCGGTCGGTACCCGCCGACCTGCACCGCGTACTGAACATGACCGGCGAGGAGTCCTGATGCGCATCTTCGACCCCCACATCCACATGACCTCCCGCACCACGGACGACTACCAGGCCATGTACGCCTCCGGAGTCCGCGCGCTCGTCGAGCCGTCCTTCTGGCTCGGCCAGCCCCGCACCTCGCCCGCCAGTTTCTACGACTACTTCGACGCGCTGCTCGGCTGGGAGCCGTTCCGCGCCGCGCAGTACGGCATCGCGCACCACTGCACGCTCGCCCTCAACCCCAAAGAGGCGAACGACCCCCGCTGCACCCCCGTCCTGGAGGAGCTGCCGCGCTACCTCGTCAAGGACGGTGTCGTCGCCGTCGGCGAGATCGGCTACGACTCCATGACCCCCGCCGAGGACATCGCGCTCGCCACCCAGCTCCAGCTCGCCGCCGAGTACGCGCTGCCCGCGATGGTCCACACCCCGCACCGCGACAAGCTGACCGGGCTGCGCCGCACCATCGACGTGGTACGCGAGTCGAACCTCGACCCCGAGCACGTCCTGCTCGACCATCTCAACGAGACCACGGTCAAGGACGCGGCGGACAGCGGCAGCTGGCTCGGCTTCTCCATCTACCCCGACACCAAGATGGACGAGGACCGGATGGTCGCCGTGCTGCGCGCCCACGGCACCGACCGCGTCCTCGTCAACTCCGCGGCCGACTGGGGCAAGAGCGACCCGCTCAAGACCCGCAAGGTCGGCGACGCCATGCTCGCCGCCGGTTTCTCCGACGACGACGTCGACAAGGTGCTGTGGCGCAACCCCGTCGCGTTCTACGGCCTCAGCGGCAGACTCCAGCTCGACGTACCGGCGCCGGAGGCCCTGCACGAGGGCAACTCCATCCTCCGCGGCGGGGAGTGAGCCCATGCGCTTCCGCCACCCCGACGGGTCCACCGTCCACCTCTCGTACTGCACCAACGTCCACCCCGCCGAGAACCTCGAAGGCGTACTGGCCCAACTGCGCGACCACTGCGAGCCGGTACGCAGACGCCTCGGCCGCGACCGCCTCGGCATCGGTCTGTGGCTCGCCAAGGGCGCGGCCCGCTCCCTCATCAATGACCCTGCCCAACTGCGCGGCCTCAAGGGCGAGTTGGAGCGGCGCGGGCTGGAGGTCGTCACCCTCAACGGCTTCCCGTACGAAGGCTTCGGCGCCGAGGAGGTCAAGTACCGCGTCTACAAGCCGGACTGGGCCGACCCCGAGCGCCTGGCCCACACCACCGACCTCGCCCGCCTCCTCGCCTCGCTGCTCCCCGACGACGTCACCGAGGGCTCCGTATCGACGCTGCCCCTCGCCTGGCGCACCGCCTTCGACGACGCCGCGGCCCGCACCGCGCACGCCGCGCTCACCACTCTCGCCGAACGGCTCGACGCGCTGGAGGAGCTGACCGGCAAATCCATCCGGATCGCGCTGGAGCCCGAACCGGGCTGCACCGTCGAGACCACCGCCGACGCGATCGGACCGCTCACCGACGTCGCCAGCGCCCGTATCGGCATCTGCGTCGACACCTGCCACCTCGCCACCTCCTTCGAGGACCCGGCGACCGCGCTGGGCGCCCTCACCGAGGCCGGTGTCACCATTCCCAAGGCCCAGCTCTCCGCCGCGCTGCACGCCGAACACCCCCACCTCCCCGAGGTGCGCGACGCGCTCGCCGCCTTCGCCGAGCCGCGCTTCCTGCACCAGACCCGCACCCGCACGGCGGCCGGTCTGCGCGGCACCGACGACCTCGAAGAGGCCCTGGCCGG
>NZ_JAAPBF010000199.1 GCF_022695985.1 Streptomyces sp. NP-1717
AAGCCCCCGACGACTCCGCCGCCCACCACTCCGGCGCCGACCGTCGAGCGGCTGGAGAACGCCGGCACCGGCAAGCTCTCCGCCACGGCCGGCGAGGCGTTCGCGGAGCGCGTCACGGTGCGCGGCGAGGACGCCAAGGGCAAGGCCGTCGGCAAGGTTGCGGTGCAGTTCCTGATCGTCGGCGACACGGACGCGAAGTTCGCGGGCGGCGGGAAGACGGCGGTCGTCACGAGCGGCACCGACGGCACCGCCACGGCGCCCGCGCTCCAGGCGGGCGAGAAGACCGGCGAGTTCACGGTGCGGGCGAGTGTCGTGGACCGTAAGGTCCCGGCCGTCGACTTCACGGCGACGGTCACCGAGCGCCAGGCGGACGCGGTCGTCAGGACCGGCGACAAGGAGCTGACGGCGGCGCCGGGCGCGGAGTTCGCCGACAGCGTGGAGGTCAGGGCCACCCACCAGGGCGAGATCGCCCGGGGCGTGGCGGTCAAGGCCACCATGATCAAGTCGGCCGACGACGCGTCGCCCGCCGACAAGGGCCCGCACTTCAAGGACGCGGCGGGTCAGCCGCTGCGATCCCTGACGGGGCTGAAGACGAACGACCAGGGTGTGCTCGTCCTCCCGAAGATCTTCGCGGACGACGCGGTCGGCACGTTCCTGCTCCGCATCGAGACGGCCGGCGGCGCGAAGGTCACGATCGAACTGAAGGTGGCGGCCCCCGCCTAGACTCGGCCGGTCACCGAGCGCGCGCCGCCCCCTCCGCCACGGTGGAGGGGGCGGCGCGCTCATGCCTCAGCGACGGTCGTTCAGCTTCCGTGTCGCCACCGCCCGCGTGGGGTCCTCCGGCCACGGGTGCCGCGGGTAGCGGCCCCGCAGCTCCGCGCGTACGGCGCGGTAGCCGTCCCGCCAGAAGGACGCCAGGTCGGCGGTGACCGCCGCGGGACGCCCGGCGGGGGAGAGTAGATGGACCAGCACCGGCACCCCCGCGACCGTCGGCGTCGCCGTCAGACCGAACAACTCCTGCAGTTTCACCGCCAGTACGGGCTGCTCCCCGCCGTAGTCGACACGTACGCGCGACCCGCTCGGCACCAGGACGCGCTCGGGCGCCAGCTCGTCCAGCCGCCTCGCCTGGCCCGAGGACCACGGCAGCAGACGCCGCAGCGCCTGGCCCGCGTCGATCCGGGCCAGATCCGCGCGGCGCCGGGCCTTCGACAGCTCGGGCTCCAGCCAGTCGTCCGCGCCGTCGAGGAGCGCGGCGTCCGAGACGTCGGGCCACGGGGCGCCCAACGCCCGGTGCAGAAAGCCCAGTCGATCCCGCAGCGCGTGCGCGTCGCGCGTCCAGCGCAGCAGCGCGCCGGGTCCCTCGCGGTGCAGACCGTCCAGCAACGCCGCCCTTACCCGTGCCGGGTCGGGGTCGCGAAGCGGCCGCGCGGACAGTTCGACCGCGCCGAGCCGCTGTACGTCCCTGGCGACGACGTCACCGTCCTCCCAGCGCACCTCCTGGCCCGAGACGAGCAGATGCGCGGCGGCGGCACGGGCCGTGTCCTCGTCGATGACGGCGGCCAGCCGCACCCGCGCAGAAGCGGCCGTCGCGGGCCGGTCCGCGACAGCGACGGCCAGCCACGGCGCGGTGCGCAGCGCGGACCCGT
Organism: Streptomyces sp. NP-1717; assembly: GCF_022695985.1. Lineage (GTDB taxonomy): Bacteria > Actinomycetota > Actinomycetes > Streptomycetales > Streptomycetaceae > Streptomyces. The sequence continues at coordinate 1,647 of NZ_JAAPBF010000199.1, forward strand.
CACCCAACTCCGCGCCGGTCCCGGACACCATGAGAAACGCCCCGGCGCCCCGCGCCCGCGCCACCCGCTCGGGAAACGCGAAAGCGGCCACCACCCCGGCGACGAGGTCATCGGCCAACCCACCTGCCCGGTCCGAACCGCCCGGGCGCTCGCCCAGGACGGTCCGCGCCCGCTCGGCGCCGCCTTCGCCGGCGCTTCCGCCGTCCCCTCCGTTACGGCGCGCCTCTCCACTGCCGCGTGGCCGCTCGTTCGGGCTGTTCCCGGCCCGGTCGGTGCCGCCGCCGCCCTCGGCGGCTCCGTTGTCTCGTCCGTCGCGACGCGCCTCGCCTGCCTTGTCGTCCCGCCCGGCACGGGCGGCTCTCGCGGCCCCGTCACCCCGGCGTGGGTGCTCGTTCCGGTCGGTACTGGTGGCGTCGGCCGCATCGGGCCCGTCGGCGTCCAAAGCTCCGCGCGTGCCGCTGCCGTCCCCTCCATCACGGCGCGCCTCGGCGGCCTTGTCGTCCCGGTCGGCGCCGCCCCGCCCCGCCCCCTCCGGGTTCCCCGGCAGGGCCGAGGCCAGCCTTCTGGACTCCTGGCGCCAGCGCGTCGCGTAGCCGTCGCCGCCGCGTCTCGCCGTGCGCCACGCGGACGCCAGGTCGTCCCCGTACGCCCTCGGCGGTTCCTCGCTCAGCAGCGCCACCACCTCCGCCGCCCGGCGGGCGCCCACCTCCCGCGCGCCGTCGAGCAGGGCGCGTGCCAGGCGTGGGTGCAGGCCGAGGCGGGCCATCCGGACGCCGCGACCGGTCACCCGGCCCTCCGCGTCCACCGCGCCGATCGCCGTCAGCACCGCACGCGCGGCGGCCAGCGCCCCCGCCGGCGGCGCGTCGAGCAGTGCGAGCCCCGAGGCGTCCGGGTCGCCCCAGCACGCCGCCTGCAAGGCGAACGCCGCCAGGTCGGCGACCTTGATCTCCGGCGCGGGGAACCGCGCGAGCCGCGCCTCCTCGGCCTGGTCCCAGCACCGGTACACCGCGCCCGGCGCCTCGCGCCCCGCCCGTCCCGCGCGCTGCCGGGCCGCCGCCTGCGAGGCGCGCACCGTGGTGAGCGCGCTCAGCCCCCGCGCGTGGTCCGTACGCGGCTCACGCGCCAGCCCCGAGTCGACCACCACCCGCACACCCGGCACCGTCAGGCTCGACTCCGCCACCGAAGTCGCCAGTACGACACGGCGGTTGCCGCCCCCCGACCCCGCCAGCACCGCGTCCTGCACCTCCGCGGGCGCTCGGCCGTGCACCTGGAGCACCTCGGCGCCCAGTGCGTCCGGGCCGCCCAACCGGCCCGCCACGCGGCCGATCTCGCCGACGCCCGGCAGGAAGACCAGCACGTCGCCCGGGCGCTCGGCCAGCGCGGTGCGTACGACCGAGGCCACGTGCGTCAGCAGCGCCGGATCGACCCGCATGCCGTGCGGGGGACGCACCGGACGCGGCGGCGGCGCCCACACGACCTCCAAAGGATGCGTCACTCCGCGCGCCTCCACCACGGGCGCGTCCCCCAGCAGCCGCGCCCACCCCTCGGCGTCGGTCGTCGCGGACGCGGCCACCAGCCGCAGTTCGGGCCGGAGCGTGGCCCGTACGTCCAGCAGGAAGGCCGCCACCGTGTCCGCGTCCAGGTGCCGTTCGTGGCACTCGTCGATGATCACGACGTCGGTACCGCCGAGTTCCTGGTCGCGCTGGAGCCGCTGGAGCAGCACCCCGGTGGTCACCACCTCCACCACCGTCCCGCGCCCCACCACGCGCTCCCCGCGCACCGTGAACCCGACGCTGCCGCCGACCCGCTCGCCCAGCAGCCACGCCATGCGCCGGGCCGCCGCGCGTGCGGCGATCCGGCGCGGCTCGGCGACGATCACCCGCCGCAGCGGTCCCCGCGCGCCCCCGCCGGGCCGCACGAGCCCGGCCAGCACCAGCGGGACCAGCGTCGTCTTGCCCGTGCCGGGCGGCGCGCACAGCACGGCGCACCCCGGCCCATCGAGGGCCGCCTCCAGCGCGGGAAGGGCGGTACGGACGGGCAGACTGCCGAGGACGTCGTCGCGGATCACACCCTCAGTCTCGTACGCAGACGAAGATCGCCGACCCCGGGATCAGATTCCCGCGCAACGGCGACCAGCCGCCCCACTCCTGGGTGTTCCAGGCCGGCCACTCCGGCTCCACGAGGTCGACCAGCCGGAAACCGCCGGCCACCACGTCCCGTACCCGGTCGCCCACCGTCCGGTGGTGCTCCACGTACATCGCGCGCCCCCGCTCGTCCTGCTCCACGTACGGGGTGCGGTCGAAGTACGACGAGGCCACCGACAGGCCCTCGGGCCCGGGCTCGTCCGGGAACGCCCAGCGGATCGGGTGCGTGACCGAGAAGACCCAGCGCCCGCCGGGCCGCAGTACCCGCCGTACCTCGCGGAACACCCGCACCGGATCGGCGACGAAGGGGATCGCGCCGTACGCGGAACACGCCAGGTCGAAGGAGCCGTCCCGGAAGGGCAGCGCCCCGGCGTCCGCCTCCACAAGAGGCACGTCGTCGCCGATGCGCAGCGCGTGCTGGAGCTGCCGGTGGGAGAGGTCGAGCGCCACCGGGCGCGCGCCCTGCCTCGTCAGCCAGCGCGAACACTGCGCCGCGCCCGCCCCGATCTCCAGGACGTCGAGGTCCTTGAGGGACTCGGGCGGGCCCAGCAGCTCCGCCTCCACCTCGTCCAGGCCCTCCGGTCCCCAGACGAACCGGTCGTCTCCCAGGAAGGTGCCGTGCTCGATCTGGTAGTCGTCGGCGTTCCGGTTCCACCAGCCCCGGTTGGCGCGGCTGCTCTCGGTGCTGTCGCTGTCGCGGCGGGTGGGTTCCGGTTCCTGCTGCTCTGCCTGCTCTTGGCTCATCGTGTCCGTCGTCGTAGTGTGCGGAGAGGCGTCACGAACCGTGCCGTCCCGTAGCCGTTCGGTCAGCGGCTCGGGCCGCCGCGCGGCCGTCGTGGCCTCATGAAACGTTTGTTGTGCCGGGTATGGGGCGTTCCGCCCCGGGTGTGCGCCTTCGCGCATTGACCGTGTCCGGCTGCCCCCGTATGCTAAAGGTTGCGCTGCGGGCTTGCGCGCCTCAGACGTAGCAGGCCGCGCTCGCATCTGTTGTGGGTCCCCTCGGCTGTCGAGGCGCCTTCCTCTCGGGAATGGCGCTTCCTTGGCTGTCCGGTTTCCGGCAGATGGCGATACGGGCTCTCGGCGTGGCAGTACCTACGACTCAATGTCCGTACCGGAGCCTTTACCCACATGACGAGCAGCACCGAGACCACCGCCACCACCCCGCAGGTTGCGGTCAACGACATCGGTAACGAGGAAGCATTCCTCGCCGCGATCGACGAGACGATCAAGTACTTCAACGACGGCGACATCGTCGACGGCGTCATCGTGAAGGTCGACCGGGACGAGGTCCTGCTCGACATCGGTTACAAGACCGAAGGCGTCATCCCCTCCCGCGAGCTTTCGATCAAGCACGACGTCGACCCCAACGAGGTCGTCGCCGTGGGCGATGAGATCGAGGCCCTCGTTCTCCAGAAGGAGGACAAGGAAGGCCGGCTCATCCTGTCCAAGAAGCGTGCGCAGTACGAGCGCGCCTGGGGCACGATCGAGAAGATCAAGGAAGAAGACGGCATCGTCACCGGCACCGTCATCGAGGTCGTCAAGGGTGGACTCATCCTCGACATCGGCCTCCGTGGCTTCCTGCCGGCCTCTCTCGTCGAGATGCGCCGCGTCCGCGACCTCCAGCCCTACGTGGGCAAGGAGCTCGAGGCCAAGATCATCGAGCTGGACAAGAACCGCAACAACGTGGTCCTGTCCCGCCGTGCCTGGCTCGAGCAGACCCAGAGCGAGGTCCGCCAGACGTTCCTCACGACCCTGCAGAAGGGCCAGGTCCGCTCCGGCGTCGTTTCCTCGATCGTCAACTTCGGTGCGTTCGTGGACCTCGGCGGTGTCGACGGTCTCGTGCACGTCTCGGAGCTCTCCTGGAAGCACATCGACCACCCCTCCGAGGTTGTCGAGGTCGGCCAGGAAGTCACCGTCGAGGTTCTCGACGTGGACATGGACCGCGAGCGTGTCTCCCTGTCGCTCAAGGCGACGCAGGAAGACCCGTGGCAGCAGTTCGCCCGGACGCACCAGATCGGCCAGGTCGTTCCCGGCAAGGTCACCAAGCTCGTTCCGTTCGGCGCGTTCGTCCGCGTCGACGAGGGCATCGAGGGTCTGGTCCACATCTCCGAGCTGGCCGAGCGCCACGTGGAGATCCCGGAGCAGGTCGTCCAGGTCAACGACGAGATCTTCGTCAAGGTCATCGACATCGACCTCGAGCGCCGTCGCATCAGCCTCTCGCTGAAGCAGGCCAACGAGGCGTTCGGCGGCGACCCGGCCTCGGTCGAGTTCGACCCGACGCTGTACGGCATGGCTGCCTCGTACGACGACCAGGGCAACTACATCTACCCCGAGGGCTTCGACCCCGAGACCAACGACTGGCTCGAGGGCTTCGAGGCTCAGCGCGAGGTGTGGGAGACCCAGTACGCCGAGGCGCAGACCCGCTTCGAGCAGCACCAGGCCCAGGTCATCAAGTCCCGCGAGGCCGACGAGGCCGCGGCTGCCGAGGGCGCTGCCGCCCCGGCGGGCGCCGCTCCCGCCGCCTCGGGTGGCAGCGGTGGCGGTGGCGGCGGTTCGTACTCCTCGGAGTCCCAGGACAACTCCGGCGCCCTGGCGTCGGACGAGGCCCTGGCCGCCCTGCGCGAGAAGCTGGCCGGTGGCCAGAGCTGACGCTCCGACCCCGTAGTCGGCCGGTAGACAGCTGAACGTGAGGCCCGCTCCCTTCGGGGAGCGGGCCTCACGCGTGCTCCCGGGGCGGGGTCGGGGCAGGGCCTGGTGATCGGGGGTGACCGGGGCGTTCGCGGCGTCAAGTACCGTACGGGGTCGGCGTCCTGGCTCCCGTACCACCGGCGCGGGTTCTTCGCCGACCGCGTGCCCGGCCGGATGCGGGGCGCACGGGTGGGGAATGCTCACGCCCCAGGGCGCGTTCTTCCTGAGGAACACGAGGAGGACCGGTAATCGTGCTTGATCCGCAGGATTTGTACGAGTGGGAGCCCAAGGGCCTGGGAGTCGTCGACATGGCGCTCGCCCAGGAGTCCGCGGGTCTTGTCATGCTCTACCACTTCGAGGGCTACATCGACGCGGGGGAGACCGGCGACCAGATCGTCGAAAACCTGCTGGAGTCGCTGCCGAACCAGGTGGTGGCGCGCTTCGACCACGACAGACTGGTCGACTACCGGGCCCGCCGCCCGCTGCTGACGTTCAAGCGCGACCGCTGGTCGGGCTACGAGACGCCGACGCTGGAGGTGCGACTCGTCCAGGACGCCACGGGCGCCCCGTTCCTGCTGCTGTCGGGACCCGAGCCCGACGTCGAGTGGGAGCGCTTCGCGGCGGCCGTGGGACAGGTCGTGGAGCGTCTCGGGGTACGGCTGGCCGTCAACTTCCACGGCATCCCGATGGGCGTCCCGCACACACGCCCCGTCGGCATCACCCCGCACGGCAACCGCACGGACCTCATGCCGGGCCACCGCAGCCCCTTCGACGAGGCACAGGTGCCCGGCAGCGCCGAGGCGCTCGTGGAGTACCGCCTGATGGAGGCCGGGCACGACGTGCTCGGCGTGGCCGCCCATGTCCCGCACTACGTGGCGCGGTCCTCCTACCCGGACGCGGCGCTGACCGCCCTGGAGGCGATCACCGCGGCGACCGGACTCGTCCTGCCCGGCGTCGCGCACGCCCTCCGTACGGAGGCGCAGCGCACGCAGACCGAGATCGAGCGCCAGCTCGGCGAGGGAGACGAAGAGCTGGTGACGATGGTGCAGGGCCTTGAGCATCAGTACGACGCGGTGGCCGGCGCCGAGAGCAGGGGCAATCTGGTGGCCGAGTCGGCGGAGCTTCCGTCGGCGGACGAGATCGGGCGCGAGTTCGAGAAGTTCCTCGCCGAGCGGGAGGGCGACGCGTAGCACGCGGGATACGAGGCGCCGGGCGCCCGCGTGCGGCGCGCGGCGCCGGAATGTCCCGTGCGGACGACGTCTCGTAAGAGGCAGATCCACGGCCTAAGCTGCCAGGCATGCTGAAAGTGGGCCTGACCGGCGGGATCGGTGCCGGAAAGAGTGAAGTCTCCCGACTGCTGGTCTCGTACGGCGCGGTGCTGGTGGACGCGGACAAGATCGCCAGAGAGGTTGTCGAGCCCGGGACTCCCGGGCTCGACGCTGTTGTCGGCGCCTTCGGGCCCGGCGTCCTCACCGCCGACGGGAGGCTCGACCGGCCGAAGCTGGGCTCGCTCGTCTTCTCCGACAGCGAGAAGCTCGCCACCCTGAACGCCATCGTCCATCCCCTGGTCAGGGCGCGTTCGGAGGAGCTGGAAGGCGCGGCGGGCGAGGACGCGATCGTCGTCCACGACGTGCCGCTCCTCGTCGAGAACGGGCTGACCGGGCTCTACGACGTGGTGGTCGTCGTTGACGCGTCCTCCGAGACCCGGCTCGACCGGCTCGTACGGGTGCGGGGCATGGCGGAGGCCGAGGCCCGCTCGCGGATGGCCGCGCAGGCCACCCGCGAGCGGCGGAACGCCGCCGCCGATCTGGTCATCGACAACGACGGGCCGCTGGAGAAACTGGAGCCGCAGGTCAGGGACGTCTGGGAGCGGCTGGTGGAGCGGGCCGCCGCCCACCGCTGAGGCGCCCGGCGGCCGGCTCTGTCATACCGCCAATCCGTGCGACGTTGAACGCGCGGACCGTAGGGGAAGGATTGGACCGTGCCCGAGAGCCCGGAGACCCACGTCATCGACTACCGCGCCGCGGAACAGTTGCTGGCCGCGCGTGATCCGCGCGGTGCCGTCAAACTGCTGGACTCCGTGATCGCGGCGCACCCCGAGAACACGGCCGCCCGGCTGCTGCGCGCCCGCGCGTTCTTCGCCGCCGCCCAACTGCGGCCCGCGGAGCTTGAGTTCGAGCTGGTCCTGGAGCGCGAGCCGGACAACGCCTTCGCGCACTTCGCACTGGCCCGCACCTACGAGCGGGCGGGGCGGCCCGAGCAGGCGACGAAGCACTTCAGACTGGCCGCCGCGCTCGATCCCAGGCCCGAGTACCTCAAAGCCGCGCGTTTCGACTCCGGGTCGGGGTCCGGTCCCGTCTCCGGCGACTGACCTCTTCGATCCCTTCGCCACCGTTCCCGTTCCCGTAACCGCCGCTGGTCCCGGTCCCCGTCCCGGCGTTCCGGTGGCTGTGATCCTCGAACGGCGGGACGTCACGGCCCGGCTGGAAGCGCGAACCCTGCCGTTTCCGGTGGACGACCACCAGGAAATCCGTCGCGACGATCAGCAGCAGCACCCCGCAGGCGATCGCCCAGCCCGGACGGCCGGCGATCGCGAAGGCCGCCGTACCGAATCCGGTCCAGATCAGGCCCCAGACACTCAGCCACCAGCGCATCCGCAGCGGACTGCGGGCGGTGAGCGGTTCACTTCCGGTGCGCATGGCATCGCACCTCCTGTGAGAGATGTACCCGGTCCGCGCCCCTGATCCACCGGGGCGCGGGACCCGAAACGAACCGACGGCGATTTCGCCGGTCCGACCGCCCGGAGAGCGATGACTTCCCGGCGGGGCGGGTGTCTACCTCCTTGAAAGCCACACCACGCGCATCACGGAGGAGACCCCCCATGTCCGAGGCTACGACCATCCCCACGCAGACCGCGCCCGCGCGGACCACCCCGCAGACCGCGCCCGCGTCCGCCGCAACTTCCCCCGCCCACACGGGGCCCTCGCGCCGCACGGACCTGACGGTGCGCACGCTCCAGATCGTCCTGGCGCTGTTCCTGGCGGTCGCGAGCGCGGGCCCGAAGCTCGTCGGCCACTCGTCGGCGGCCGACTCGTTCGACACGATCGGCTTCGGCGACTGGTTCATGTATCTCACCGGCGTCCTGGAGGTGGCCGGCGCCGTCGCGCTGCTGATCCCGGTCCTCTCCGGTGTCTCGGCGATCGCGCTCATCGGCCTGATGATCGGCGCCTTCATCACGCAGCTGACCGTCTTCGACGGCGAGAACGCGCTGACGCCGGTGATCTTCCTGGCCCTCTTCGCCGTGGTCGCGTGGGTCCGGCGGCAGCGGACCGCCGAATTCGTCGCGCTGGTGCGCAGCCGGATCTGACCGGTGGCCGACCTGCCCCGTCATGCCTGAAGACCGCATCCTCACACCGTGAGGGGATGCGGCCTTCAGGCATGACGGGGGCGCTGTCAGACCCCCCGCCTAGACTCGCGAAGTAACGAGATCTTGAGGTGTGCGACCCGGGCGGAGGGAGTGGGTGACGATGACGCCGGACGTGCCGACCCACGCGCCGACGCCCCTGGCCGGCTGCGCCGCGGTCTTCCTGCCCGCCGGGCTGCCCCGTGAAGGACGGGTCGCGTTCTGGGCCCCGGAGGGGGAGCCGGCCGCCGAGGGCGACCTCCGCACGACCGACCTCACGGTCGTGACTCCTGCGGACCCCGCCCGTCCTGCCGACCACGCCTCCACGGCCGCCCCGGCGGACGGCCCCGGAGTCCGCACCCGTGTCGTCCGCGCGGTGCTCATGCCCGTCGCCGAGGCGGTGCCCCTGCTGGTCCGCGCCCGCTCCGACGCCTCCGCCCACCCCTCCGCCGCCTGCTGGGGCGCCGCCGCGCTGCACGCCCTGCACCTGTCCGCCCGGGGCAGGCTGCTGCCCGGCCTCACCGCGTCCGACCACGACGCCTGGCGGGCCGGCCCCCTCGACGCGGACGACATCGCCCAGCTCCGGGCCATCGCCGCCGCCATGCCGTACGAGGCGCACGCCGTCCCGCTCCCCGAGGCGCTCCCGCCGCGGCTGCCCGAGCCGGAGGCGCTGGTGCGCGCCTTCCTCGACGCGGTCGCCGACGCCCTGCCCCGTACGCCCGCCGCCGCGTTCGCCGCGGGCGCGCCCTTCGCCGCGCAGGCCGCGCAGCACCTGCCCCGCGCCCGCCCCTGGGCGGCCGAGGCGGCGGCCGGGATGGACGCCGGGGTGCGCGTCTCGCTGCGCCTCGACCTCTCCGCGTACGAGCTGTTCGACTCCTCGTCCGCGCCGAAGACCACAGAGGAGTCCGGCGCCGAGCGGCGCGCCGGGGCCGCCCTCGTCCAGGTCCACAGCCTCGCCGACCCGACGCTCGTCATGGACGCGGCCCGGCTCTGGGCGGGCGACGGAGACGACGTCTTCGGACCCCGCGCCCGGATCGACGCCCTGCTCGCGCTGCGCCGCGCCGCCCGTGTCTGGCCGCCGCTCGCCCGTCTGCTGGAGTACGACGTCCCCGCCGTGCTGCCGCTCTCCGAGGACGAGCTGTACGACCTGCTCGGCCCGGGAGCCGCGAGCCTCGCCGCCGCCGGAGTGGCCGTCCACTGGCCGAGAGAGCTGGCCCGTACGCTCTCGGCCGCGGCCGTCGTACGCCCCGCGCCCGGCTCGGCCACGGACGGCACGCCCTTCTTCGACAGCGCCGAACTGCTCAAGTTCAACTGGCAGCTGGCGCTCGACGGCGATCCGCTCAGCGAGGCGGAGATGGACGCGCTCGCCGAGTCGCACCGGCCGATCGTCAGGCTGCGCGACCAGTGGGTGGTGATCGACCCCGACCTCGTGAGGAAGGCGCGCAAGCGGGAGCTGGGCCTGCTCGACCCGGTCGACGCGCTGGCCGTCGCCCTCACCGGCTCGGCCGAGGTGGACGGCGACCCGGTCGAGGCGGTGCCGACCGGAGCGCTGGCGGTCCTGCGTGACCGGCTCGTCCACGGCCCGGGAGCCGTCGGGCAGCCCGCCGGCCTGGACGCCACCCTGCGCGACTACCAACTGCGCGGCCTGGCCTGGCTCGACCTGATGACCTCGCTCGGCCTCGGCGGCTGCCTCGCCGACGACATGGGCCTCGGCAAGACGATCACCGTCATCGCGCTCCATCTGCACCGCGCCCGCCCGGTCCCGACGCTCGTCGTCTGCCCCGCGTCCCTCCTCGGCAACTGGCAGCGGGAGATCACCCGCTTCGCGCCCGGAGTCCCGGTCCACCGCTTCCACGGATCGGGCCGCTCGCTGGAGGGGGTGACGGACGGATTCGTCCTCACCACGTACGGCACGATGCGCGGCAGCGCTCCCGAACTGGCCGCCCACACCTGGGGGATGGTCGTCGCCGACGAGGCCCAGCACGTCAAGAACCCGTTCTCCTCCACCGCGAAGGCGCTGCGCACGATCCCGTCGCCCGCCCGTGTCGCGCTGACCGGCACCCCCGTGGAGAACAACCTCTCCGAGCTGTGGGCGCTCCTCGACTGGACGACCCCCGGCCTCCTCGGACCGCTCAAGTCGTTCCGCGCCCGCCACGCCCGCGCCGTGGAGAACGTGGAGCACGCGGGATCGGCGGGGACCACCGCGAGCGACGAGGCCGTGGAACGGCTCTCCCGGCTGGTCCGGCCCTTCCTGCTGCGCCGCAAGAAGTCCGACCCCGGGATCGTGCCCGAGCTGCCGCCGAAGACCGAGAGCGACCACCCGGTGCCGCTCACCCGCGAACAGGCGTCCCTGTACGAGGCCGTCGTGCGCGAGACGATGGCCGCCATCGAGAACGCGGAAGGCATCGCCCGGCGCGGACTGGTCATGAAGCTGCTGACCGCCCTCAAACAGATCTGCAACCACCCGGCGCAGTATCTGAAGGAGGACCGGGCCAGGCTCACCGGCCGGTCCGGCAAGCTCGCCCTGCTCGACGAACTGCTCGACACGATCCTGACCGAGGACGGCTCGGTCCTGGTCTTCACGCAGTACGTGTCGATGGCGCGGCTCCTCTCCGCGCACCTCACCTCCCGCGCGATCCCGTCCCAACTGCTGCACGGCGGCACGCCCGTCGCCGAACGGGAACGGATGGTGGACCGCTTCCAGTCCGGAGAGGTTCCCGTCTTCCTGCTGTCCCTCAAGGCCGCCGGCACCGGCCTCAACCTCACCCGGGCCGGTCATGTCGTGCATTACGACCGCTGGTGGAATCCGGCCGTCGAGGAGCAGGCCACGGACCGCGCCTACCGCATCGGCCAGACACAGCCCGTGCAGGTCCACCGGCTGATCGCGGAGGGCACCGTCGAGGACCGCATCGCCGAGATGCTCGCCGCCAAGCGTGCCCTGGCCGATGCCGTGCTCGGCTCGGGCGAAGGAGCCCTGACCGAGCTGACCGACCGTGAGCTGGCCGATCTCGTCTCGCTGCGGAGGCCGTCATGACCGCGCCGCGCGCCTCCCGGCACGACGAACGCCGCCGTACGTTCCCGGCCCTGCCGCCGAGGCCGGGCCCGGCCGGCGGTACGGACTTCGCCACCAGCTGGTGGGGCAACTCCTGGGTGGAGTCCATGGAGGACTCGGCGCTCGACCCCGCCCGGCTGCAGCGCGGGCGCGCCTACGCGGGTCGCGGACACGTGGACGCGATCACGGTCACACCGGGCCGGGTCATGGCCTATGTGCACGGCTCCCGGCCCCGCCCGTACCGCACGGAGATCCGGCTGCGCACCCTCGGCGACGACGACTGGGAAGACCTCCTCGACGCCGCGGCGGCCCGCCCCGACCACATCGCCGCCCTCCTCGACAAGGAGATGCCGCACGCCCTCGCCGCCTCGGCGGACCTGCTGCCGACCGCCGGTGACCTGACGCCCGACTGCTCCTGCCCCGACGACGGTTACCCCTGCAAGCACGCGGCGGCGCTCTGCTACCAGACCGCCCGGCTGCTCGACGAGGACCCGTTCGTTCTCTTCCTGATGCGCGGCCGGGGCGAGCACGAGATCCTTGCCGACCTGACCCGCCGCAACGCCACCCGCTCCGCCGCCGAACGGGGCACGGCGCCGCCGCCCATGCCCACGGTCGACGCGGCCACGGCGATGACCCCCCGCACCCCGCGGGCCCTGC